>JASFUJ010000112.1:0-7798 GCA_050050355.1 Acidobacteriota bacterium | reverse complement strand
AGCAGGGCGCCGGCCCGGCTCTCCCGGGCCTGCTCCCGGTACCGGGGGCTCAGCAGGAACGACAGGTCCTCCGGACCGGCCTCCTCCAGATTCGCCACGGCGGTCACGACGCGATCCGCGTCCCCCACCGTCCGGGCGCCGAGACGCTCGGCGAGCTCGGCGAGCCGCAGGCCCATGGCGCCCTTACTCGCCGCCGCCCTCGCCGCCGGTCTCCTGGCCGCCCGGGCTCCCCGAGCCCTGGTTGTAGCGCTCGATCACCTCCGCGGTGATGTCGACGGCGTCGTCGGCGTAGATCAGGCCGCTCGAGAACTTGTTGAAGATGAGGGTGTAGCCCCCCTCCTCCCCGACCTGGTTGATCACCGGGAAGACGCTGTCCTCGACCGTCTTGAGCACCTGGTCCCGGGTCTTCGTCAGCTCGCGGTTGGCGTCGTCCTGGAACCGCTGGAGCGCGATCACCTTGTCTTCGAGCTTCTTCTGCAGCTCCGCCAACCGCTCTTCGGACAGGGACAGGCGCCCGTCGGTGACCTGCTGGCGCAGCTCCTGGATCTCCTGCTGCATCGCCTGACCCTCCTGCTGCTTCTGCTGGCGCAGGGACTCGATCTCGCCGAGGGCGGCCTTGCCCCGCTCGGACTCGAGCAGGATGCGCTCGACGTCGATGACCGCCACCTTCACCCCGTCGCCCGAAACCTGGGCCGCGACGGGAGCGGCGGACAAGAGGACGGCGCACAGAACGCCGAGGGTGGCCAGGATCCTCACGGAACGGCCCCCCCGACGGAGGACCGAGTCGAAAGCCGGTTCAACACAAGACATGACCTGAAGTTTCTCCTTGTTCATCTGAATTGACTCTTGGAAACGACTCGCCCGGATGTTTTCACGAACGCTCCAGCGAAGCTCGTTCGGAGGATCTCGTGCCGGCCCGTCGCGAGAGCCGCGAGGGTGCACGCCGCCGCCCGGTTGGGAACGACTCGTCCGGAGCGTTTCACGAACACTCCGGCGAAGCTCGTTCGGAGGATCTCGTGCCGGCCCGTCGCGAGAGCCGCGAGGGTGCGCCAGATCGTGCCACCGCAAGCGATGAGCGACTGAGGCGTACCAGAGGTACGTCGCAGGGAGCGAAGAGCGAGGACGGCGCGAGATGGCGTGCCATCGCGGCTCGTAGCAGGGCCGGCACGAGATCCTCCGAACCTAGAACGTGCTGCCGATGCTGAACGAGAACGAATTGAAATCGTCCCCGGGGAGCTCGGTCAGGTTGTTGGCCCAGATGAAGCGGAGCGGCGCTCCGCCCAGCACCGGCAGCGTGATGCGGAGCTCCGCGCCGGCCGAGTACCGGAGCCGGCCCAGGTCGAACGACTGGTTCTCGGTGAGCTCGCCGTCGAGCCCGATGATGGCCGGAGCGTAGACCTGCCCCGCGTCGACGAAGGCGATGATCCGGAACGGACCGCTCACCAGCACGTGGTACTCCAGGTTCGCCTGGATGTAGCGGTCGCCGCCGATCGGGAAGCCGTTCTGATCGCGGATGAACTCGTCGGTGTCCGCGTCCCGCGCGTAGAGGCGGTAGCGCTCGAAGCCCCGCACCGAGGTGTCGCCGCCGAGCCGGAACAGGCTGAAGCGCTGCAGGTCCCGGCCGCCGAACGGCTCGATCAGGCCGCCCTCGATGTTGAAGCCGAAGACGGTCTCGAGGGGGTAGCCGGTGAGCGGGCGATAGTAGGTGAAGGTGAGCGTGGGCCGGTAGAAGTACTCGCTGCCGCCCAGCACGCCGCCCGCGTACTCGAGCGAGCCCTGGAGCTTCATCCCGCGGCGCGGCTCGAACCGGTTGTCGATGCTGTTGTAGGTGTAGGTCGGCCGCAGGGACGAGATCTCCAGGGCGGTCTCGAACTCGATGGTCTCGTCCTGGAAGGTCTGACGCTGCTCGTACAACTGGTCCGAGTAGCTGTAGGAGACGCCCAGGTTCTGGAACAGCCCGAGGGACCGGCCGTAGGAGATCGTGCCGCCGGTCGAGCTCTGGACCTCCCGCCGATCCTCGAACAGGTCGAGGTCGTAGGAGCGGTCGAAGCCCTGGATGCCGATCGACTGGGGCCGGTCGAGGAACCAGGGCACGAAGTAGCTCACGTCGTAGTACTCCGTGAGCCCGCCCTTCTGGAGGCTCACGCCGACCCGCTCCCCGCGCCCCAGGAAGTTCTGGGTCCGCAGCGAGAGCTGGCCGAAGAAGCCGAGGCCCTCGCTGAAGCCGGCGCCGAACTGGAGCTCGGTCCGGTCCGCCTCGCGCCCCTGGACCTCCAGGTCGACCTTGTTGTCGTCCCGGAAGTTGAACTGGATCGGATCCTCCTCGTCGAGCTCGAAGTAGCCGAGCTGGCGGATCTTGTACAGGCTGTTCTTGAGCGCGCCGAGGGAGAGCACCCGGCCCTCCTGGACCCGGAACTCCCGGCGCAGCACCTTGTCCTTGGTGCGGGTGTTGCCCTCGAACTCGATCCGCCCGACGCGGAACTGCTCCCCCTCCTGGACCCGGACGATCACGTCCGCCACCTCCTGGCTGACCTCGACCAGCTCCGTGCTCACCTGGGCCTGGATGTAGCCCGTGTTGTTGTAGACCTCCTTGACGGCGTCGACCCCCTCCTGGATGGTGTCGCCGCGCAGCCAGTCCCCGGGGCGGTACTGGAACACGCTCACCAGCGGCGCGTCGGGGAAGATCTCGTTGCCCTCGATCTTCACCTCGCCGAACTTCCAGCGGTTCCCCTCCTCCACCGGCACGGTGATCACGAGGCGGCGCTTGCGCTCGTCCGGCTGCGCGTTCGGGTTCTCGACCCGCACCTGGATCTGGGGCTCGCCGATGACCACGTTCTTGTAGCCCGACTCCCGGTAGAGGTCGCGCACCGAGTCCAGGTCCTCGGAGAGGTTCGCCGGGCTGTAGATGTCCTTCTTGAACATCCGGGTGATGAGCCCGGACTCCTTGGTCTTCTTCATCTCCCAGCGGAGCCGGAGATCCCGGAACACGGTGTTGCCTTCGAACTGGATGTCGCCGATCCGGACGCGGTCGCCCTCGTCGATGGTGAAGACGACCCGCTCCTCGTTCTCCGCCACCGGCTCCCGGCTGAACTCGGCCTGGGCGAAGCGGTAGCCCTTCTCGGCGTACATCTCCTCGATGACCGCCTTGATCCGGTGCAGCTCCCCCATGTTGAGGGGGCCGCCTTCGCGCACCTGGATCCGCTCGCCCGCCAGCCGGTCCTCGAGGTCGGTGCGGCTGATCCGCTTCAGCCCCTCGTACTCCACCGCCCGCACCTGCGGCCGCTCTTCGATCCGGATCACGAGCCGGACCCCGTCCTGCGCGGGGCTCTCGGCGGCGAGCGCCTCGACCACGACGTCGTCCACCAGCTCGCGCTCCCAGAGCCGCTTGATGTTGGCGTCCAGCCGGGACCGGGAGAAGGTCCCCCCGATCTCGAGGTCCAGGTAGTACAGCAAGGTGTCCTCGGCGAGGGTCTCGTTGCCGATGAACTCGATGCCGGTGATCGTCCGCCCGTCGAAGGCGGCCGCGGACTGGGCCTCCAGGGGGGCCGCGAGCGGCAGCACGAGCGTGGCGGGCCCTCCCAGGAGGAGGACCGGGATCAACAGGTGGGACAGAAGCGTCCTCGGGATCGAACCTCTCATCGTGCCTCGATTCGGTCTCGGTGACGCCGACGGGGTAGGCCGCCGGCGCGATTCGGTGCGGCCGGTCGCCGATTGTGACAGATCGGCGGACTCGAACGAAAGGGCCGGCGGATCGGACAGTCCCCCGCGCAGGCGCCTAGGATTCCTCGCCAACCATCTCCCCGCGGCCCCTCGTGACCCGGAGCCGTCCGTCGTCGATGGTGACCTCGATCTCGCCGATGTCCTCGCCGCGCTGCTCGATGAGGATCTCGGAGACGGCGTCCTGGATGTGGCGCTGGATGCTCCGGCGCAACGGGCGCGCCCCGGTGGACGGGTCGATGCCCGCCTCCTCCAGCAGCCAGTCCTTGGCTTCGCCGGAGACCGTCACCTTCAGCCCCTGGTCGGCGAGGGTCGCGTTGACGTCGTCGAGCAGGATGTCGACGATGGCGCGCAGGCTCTCCCGGTCGAGGGGGTTGAAGACGATCACCTCGTCGAGGCGGTTGATGAACTCCGGGCTGAACTGCCGGCGCAGATCGGCGAGGATCTCCTCCTCCAGGCGCTTGAAGTCGGCCTCGGCGTCCGGCTCTCCGAAGCCCATCCGGCCGCCGCGCGTGACCAGCCGGCTGCCGATGTTGGAGGTCATGAGCAGCAGGGCGTTCTTGAAGTCCACCTCGTTGCCGTAGGCGTCGGTGAGCACCCCGTCCTCCAGGATCTGGAGCAGCAGGTTCGCCACCTCCGGGTGGGCCTTCTCGATCTCGTCGAACAGGATCACCGAGTACGGCTGGCGGCGGATCCGCTCGGTGAGCTGGCCGCCCTCGTCGTGGCCCACGTACCCCGGCGGGGAGCCGATCAGCTTGGAGACGGCATGCTTCTCCATGTACTCGCTCATGTCGAAGCGCACGAGGGCGCGCTCGGTGCCGAAGAGGAACTCGGAGAGTCGCCGGGCCACCTCGGTCTTGCCGACGCCCGAAGGGCCGAGGAAGATGAACGAGCCCACCGGTCGCTGGGGGTTCGACACGCCGAGCCGCGAGCGCCGGATGGCGCGGCTGATGGCGCTGATCGCCCGGTCCTGCCCCACGACCCAGCGCTTGAGCGTGGTCTCCATGTTCATCAGCCGCTCGGCCTCCTGGGTCTCGAGGCTGGAGATCGGGATGCCGGTCCAGGAGGAGATGACCTCCTCGATGTCCGACCGGTTGACCTCCATCAGCCCCTCCTCCTCCGCCAGGTGGCTGAGGCGCTCCAGGTCCTCGCGCCGCTCGATCTCCTTTTCGCGCAGGTAGACGGCGCGCTCGAAGTCCTTGGCCGAGATCGCGGCCTTCATCTCGTGGACCACGTCGCGGATCTCGGTCTCGAGCTGGCGCACGTTCTGGGTGTCGCGCACCCGGCGGAGCTTGACCCGCGCTCCGGCCTCGTCCATCACGTCGATCGCCTTGTCGGGCAGGTGGCGGTCCGGGATGTAGCGGGTCGACTGGTAGATCGCGGTCCGGAGCGCCGGGCCGGTGTAGCGCACCTTGTGGAAGGCCTCGAAGCGCTCCTTGACCCCTTCGAGGATCTCCAGGGCCTGCGCCTCGGAGGGCGGCGCGATCTGGATGGCCTGGAAGCGCCGGGACAGCGCCCGGTCCTTCTCGATGTACTTGCGGTACTCCTTGAGCGTGGTGGCGCCGATGCACGAGACCTCGCCGCGCGACAGGGCGGGCTTCAGGATGTTGGCCGCGTCGAGCGACCCCTCGGCCGAGCCCGCGCCGATCAGGGAGTGGATCTCGTCGATGAACACGATCAGCTCGCGGGACTCCTTGAGCTCCTTGAGGATCCCCTTGAGCCGCTCCTCGAACTGGCCCCGGTACTTGGTGCCGGCGACGATCAGGGAGAGGTCGAGCGCGACGATCCGGCGGTTGGCCAGGAAGATCGGCACCCGCCCGTCGACGATCCGCTGCGCCAGCCCCTCGACGATGGCGGTCTTGCCGACCCCCGGCTCGCCCAGGAGGATGGGGTTGTTCTTGGTCCGGCGGGAGAGGATCTGGATGATCCGGTCCACCTCCTCTTCCCGGCCGATCAGCGGATCGAAGGTGCCCTCGGCCGCCAGGGTGGTGAGGTCCCGGCCGTACTCGGTGACGAAGGGCAGCTCCTTCTTCTGCTGGGTGGTCTCCCGCTCCTTGGCGATGGAGAGCACCTCCTCGCGCACCGAGTAGACGTCCAGGCCGTGCTGGACCAGGATGCGCATGGCGACGCAGGCGTCGACCCGGAGGATGCCGATCAGCAGGTGCTCGGAGCCGACGGTCTGGTGGAGCATGCTCTCCGCCTCGTGGGAGGCGTAGGCGAGGATCTTCTTCGACTCCTCCGACAGCGGCAGCTCGGCGGTCGACGAGATCCGCTCCACGAACACCCTCTCGCCCTCGATCTCGCGCCGGATCTCCTCGGGCTTGACCTGGAACCGGCGGAAGATCTCGGTGACGGTCTCCTCGCCCTCGCGGAGGATGCCGAGGAGGATGTGCTCGGATTCGATGACCCGGCTCCCCAGCTTCGAGGCTTCGTACCGGGCGAAGAAGAGGGCGCGGCGGGCTTTCTCGTTGTACTTTTCGAACATCGTGGCCAGCGCTCGAAGTGGTTCGTCCCGGCCTCGCGACCGGCCTCCGGCAGCTCGACGAAGAGGACGCCGTTCCGCGCCGGCCGGTTCCACCCGGTGCCGACGGAGCGCGGTCGTCGGGATCGGGAAAGACCGGGCGGGCGTGGGTCAGGAGCCCGGGGGCGGGGGATTCCGAGGCTTCAGAACCCCTTCATCGAGCACCAGTACTCTAGCACACCGGGCGGCCACTTCCGGGTTGTGCGTGACCAGCACTCCGGTGGTTCCGTGGCGCTCCTGGAGGGTCAGGAGCAGGTCGAGAACCCGCTCCCCGCTGGCCGGGTCCAGGTTGCCCGTCGGCTCGTCCGCCAGCAGCAGCGGAGGGTCGAGGGCGAGGGCCCGGCACAGGGCCACCCGCTGCCGCTCGCCGCCGGAGAGCTGGGAGGGGAAATGCTCCTCCCGCTCCGCGAGGCCGACCTCGGCGAGCAGCGAGCGGGCGCGTGCGAGCACCGTCCGGGGGGACCGGCCGGCGATCCTCCCGGGGAGCATGACGTTCTCGAGGGCGGTGAAGTCGGGCAGGAGCTGATGGAACTGGAAGACGAACCCGATGGTGCGGTTGCGAAACGCCGCCAGCTCCGCCCCCGAGCGCCCGGTGAGCTCCCGTCCGCCCACCGAGACCCATCCCCCGCCGGGCCGATCCGGCCGGTCCAGCCCGCCGAGGAGGTGCAGCAGGGTCGACTTCCCCGACCCCGACGGCCCCACCACGGCCACCATCTCCCCGGCCTCCACCACGAGGCTCGCCCCCTTCAGCACCTCCACGCGGCGCTCCCCGTCCCGGAAGGTCTTCACCAGGTCACGGGCCTCCAGACGGACGGTCATCGTTCCGTCACCCCCTCGTCCCGGGTCCACTGGATCTCCCCCGAGCTCCCTCGATCCCTCTCCCCCAACTCGACCAGAACGGCCAGCAGGAGCTGGCCTTGCGGGGGGGACGAGGGACGCCCCCGCCCGGGCTCCCACGGTTCGTTCGGTCGCTGCGGCGACAACCGGTGGACGGTGGAGCGGGGCGGAGGGTTCCGGTGGAGGGCGTCGAGGAGCGCGCTCGCGTGGACCTCCAGCCTCCGGGATCGCCCGGCGCGCTCCGAGCCGAGCCGCGCGTTGCCCGCCCGACCGCCCTTCCACGCGCGGCGTCCCGGAGCCGGGACCCTCCGACCCGCTCCCGGCGAACCCGTCGGCGGAGTCGTCCACTCAATCGCCATCGAGCTCATCGCCGCAGCGCCTCCACCGGGTCCAGGGCCGCCGCCTTCTGCGCCCCGTAGAACGACGCCGCCAGCGCCAGCACCAGGGTCATCCCCAGGATCAGCGCCAGGTCTCCCGGGCGGACGAGGAACGGCACGTACTCGACGAAGAACACGTCCCCCGGCAGCCGCAGCAGCCGGAACCGGTCCGCCATCATCGAGACTCCGACCCCGGCCACCGCCCCCAGCGCCGTCCCCGCAAGCGCCAGCAGCCCCCCCAGTAGCACGAACGCCCGCCGCAGACGCTCCGGCGTCGACCCCATGGTGAGCAGCATCCCCACGTCCCCCCGCTTGTTGGCGATGATCAGCGCCAGGTCCGCCAGCA
>JASFUJ010000111.1:0-7816 GCA_050050355.1 Acidobacteriota bacterium | reverse complement strand
CTCCTCTTCCTTCTGCCGGCCCTCCGGGTCGTAGAGCGTCTTCAGCCGGTCCTCGTGGAGGATCTCGAGCTCCGCGAGCTGGGCCTCGGCCTTGCGCCGCGCGTCGGCGATCTTCTCCTTGACCTCGGCGCTCAGGGCCTCTTCCCTGGGGCGCTCGATCCCCTGGGCCTCCAGGCGTTCCAGGGCGAGCTCGTAGGCGGACTTCATTCCCGACGACCCACCGGACCCCTTATCCTTTCCTGTCATGGCGAAAGATTACCACCGGCTCCTGCTCCTGTTCGTGGACGGCCTCGGCCTGGCTCCGGCCTCGGAATCCAATCCGCTGTGGACCGTTCCAACCCCCGCCCTCGACGGTCTCCTGGGGACGTCGCTGACGGCGGACGCCCTCGACCCCGCCGCCGGGGACGCCGGACGCCGGGACGGGGTGGTGCTCGCGGCGCTCGACGCCCGCCTCGGCGTCGACGGGCTGCCCCAGAGCGCCACCGGACAGACCACCCTCTTCACCGGGGTCAACGCGCCGGCGGCCCTCGGGCGGCACGTGACCGCCTTCCCCGGCGCCCGGCTGCGGGAGATCCTGGCGGAGCACAGCCTCCTCAAGCGGGCGGTCGAGCGGGGCCTGGACGCCACCTTCGCCAACCCCTACACACCGGGCTACTTCCGGCGGACGTCGGGGCGCCGCCGGGGACGCCACTCGGCCAGCACCTGGTCGGTCCTGGCGGCGGGGCTCCGGTTGCGGGACCTGGACGACCTCCGGGCCGATCGGGCGGTGGCCTGGGACGTGGAGCGGGACCTCTTCGGCGCCCGTCTGCGCGAGGAGCGCCCGGAGGGGGAGCCGCCGCTGGAGCGGGTGGACGCCGCTGCGGCGGGCGGCCACCTGGCGGAGCTGGCCCGCGGCCACCGGCTGACCCTCTACGAGACCTTCTACACGGACCTGGCGGGCCACCGGCGGTGGGGGCTCGAGCCCGCGGAGGCGGTGCGCCGGGTGGACGAGCTGATGGGCGGCCTGCTCTCCGGCCTTCGCGGCGGCGACGTCACCGTGGTCCTGACCAGCGATCACGGCAACCTGGAGGACGGCAGCCACACCCTCCACACGGAGAACCCGGTGCCGCTCCTCGCGGTCGGACCCGCCGCCGGGCGCTTCGCCGACCTGACCCGTCTCGACCAGGTGGCGGGACGGATCCTGGAGGTTCTGACGTCGGAGACCGGGGGATCTTGAAATCCCGGCGGTGAGTCTGGTACCTAAAAGACCGTGCGGCCGTCCAAGCCGCTCGGGGAAAGAGACCGAGGGGATGCGGGGGTGATCCGAGGGAGGCAAGGGTGATCGAGGGGTTGCGGGGGTGACCCGGCCGGGCGGGGGCGTCCCCTTCCCCCCTGGAGGGAGGGAAGGGGATCGAGGGGTTGCGGGGGTGACCCAGAAAGAGACGATCCGGAGACCGGAGGAGCTCGAACAAATGATCGAAGCCCACGACCTGACGAGACGCTACGGACCGGCCACCGCGGTGGACGGGATCTCGTTCGCCGTCGGCGAGCGGGAGATCGTCGGCATGCTGGGGCCGAACGGCGCCGGCAAGACCACCGCCCTGCGGATGGTCACCGGCTTTCTTCCGCCCAACGAGGGGCGGGTCAACGTCGCCGGCTACGACCTCCTCGAGGAGCCGCTCGCGGCGCGCCGCGAGCTCGGCTACCTGCCGGAGAACGTGGCCCTCTACCCGGAGATGCGGGTCGAGGAGTACCTGGGGTACCGGGCGCAGCTCCACGGCATGGCCCGGGGCGACGCGCGGGCCGCCCTCGGCGAGACCATGGAGCGCTGCCTGATCGCCGACGTACGCCGCAAGCCCATCGGCACCCTGTCCAAGGGGTACCGCCAGCGGGTCGGCCTCGCCCAGGCGATCCTCCACCGGCCGCGGGTCCTGGTGCTCGACGAGCCGACGGTCGGGCTCGATCCGAAGCAGATCATCGCCATCCGCGAGCTGATCCGCGAGCTCGGCCGCGAGCGGGCGCTGCTGCTCTCGACCCACATCCTGCCGGAGGTGGAGATCCTCTGCGACCGGGTGCTGATCATCGACCGGGGCCGGATCGTCGGCGAGGGCTCCCCGGAGGACCTGCGGGGCCGTCTCCAGTCGCACACGCAGCTCCGGGTCGAGCTCCAGGGCTCCCCGCCCGGGTCCGCCGACCGCCTCGCCGCCCTCGACGGGGTCGACTCCGTCCAGCCTCATCCCGCGAGCTCCGGCGAGCTCCTGGTTCGCGCCGCCGCCGGCGCGGACCCCCGGGCCGAGATCTTCCGGGCCGCGGTCGACAACGGATGGGTGCTCCTCGGAATGGCCGAGGAGCGAGCGTCTCTGGAGGACGTCTTCGTCCGCCTCACCACCCGGGAGGAAGACCGGCTGGACGAGCGGTTCGAGCCGGACGCCGCGGCCGAGGAGGTGCCGTCGTGAGCGGAATCCTCGCCACCCTCCAGCGGGAGCTGCGGGCCTACTTCTACTCGCCCCTGGCCTACGTGGTCCTGTTCTTCCTGCTGGTGGTCAACGGTCTCGTCTTCGCCCTGATCCTGTCGTTCCTGAACGACCCGCTGCAGCCGGGGGGCCGTCCCCTGGACCTGTTCTTCGGCGGCACCCTCTACTTCTGGCTCGTGATGCTGTTCGTGCCGCCGGTGCTGACCATGCGTCTGCTCGCCGAGGAGCGGCGCAGCGGCTCCATCGAGGTGCTGATGACGGCGCCGGTGACCGAGGGGCAGGTGGTGACCGGCAAGTACCTGGCGGCGCTGCTGTTCTACGTCTTCCTCTGGCTGCCGACCCTGTCGTACGCCGGCATCGTGGCCGCGGGGAGCGACATCGACTGGGGCACGGTCGCCTCCGGGTACCTGGGGATCCTGCTGGTGGGCGCCCTGTTCCTGGCGGCGGGCGTCTTCGCCTCGGCGATGACCTCGAACCAGATCATCGCCGCGGTCATGTCGTTCGCCATCCTGCTCGGATTGCTGGCGATCTGGCCGCTCGAGTACCTGGTCAACGCGCCGGAGCTGAAGGAGGTCCTGGCCTATCTGAGCATCCCCCAGCACATGGAGGAGCTCGCCCGGGGGGTGGTCGACACCCGGCGGCTGGTGCTCTACGGGAGCGGCACGCTGTTCTTCCTGATTCTGACCGCACGGGCCCTCGAGGCCAGGAAGTGGAGGTAGCGCCATGGCCGAGGAGAACGGAGTGACACGGAGCCCCCGGGGCGGGGAGGACCGCCCGGACGGCGGCGGCCGGAGAGCTTCGGGCTCGCCGCGCGGCTCCGCCGTGCAGGGCTCCCTGCTCGGCGCCGGGGTCGCCCTGCTGGCGGCGCTGCTGGTGATCGTCAACTACCTGGGCTGGAAGTACCACGCCCGCCTCGACTGGACCGAGACCGGCTTCTACGAGCTCTCGGAGCAGACCGAGAACGTCCTCGCCGGTCTCGACCGGGACGTGGAGGTGGTGGTCTTCATGGCCCCCGGCGGCCAGCTCTACGAGCACGTCCGGGAGCTGCTGCGCCGGTACGAGGCGACCTCCCCCCGGATCACCGTGCGCTGGCTCGACCCGGAGCGCAATCCGGCCGAGGTCCAGCGGCTGGTCGACCAGTACGGAGTGACCACCCGGAGCGTGGTGTTCACCTCCGGCGAGCAGCGCCGGGCGGTGCCGGCCGACGACCTCCAGGAGCTCGATTTCTCGTCGGCCCAGCTCGGCGGCCAGCCGGAGGTCTCGGCGTTCAAGGGTGAGCGGCTGTTCACCGACGCCCTGGTGGACCTGACCCGGGAGGAGGTTCCGCGGGTCCTGTTCACCACCGGCCACGGGGAGCTCTCTCTGGACGGCGCCGCCGGCCGCGGCCTCGCCGGCCTGATGGACGTGCTCGGCCGGGACAACTTCGGGCTCGAGGAGTGGTCCTCCCGCGAGGCGGAGGCGGTTCCGGAGGACGCCGACCTGGTGGTGATCGCCGGGCCGACCAGCGCGTTCCTGCCGGGGGAGATCGAGCTGCTCGACTCCTACCTGACCTCCGGCGGACGGCTGATCGTGCTGATCGACCCCGTGTTCGCGCCGGGCGCGGGGGGCGGCCTGGTGGAGACCGGTCTCGAGGACTGGCTGGCCGGCTACGGCGTCGAGCTGGGGAGCGACCTGGTGCTCGATCCCGTCAACCGGGTGGTCGGGTACGGTCCCGAGACCTTCGTGGTGGACGACTACACCGCGCACCCGGTCACCGGCTCGCTCGGCGAGCGGGGCATCCCGGCGATCGTGAGCGTCGCCCGGTCGGTCGGATCGGGGACGGTTCCGGACGGAGTGAGCGTGGTCGAGCTCCTCCGGACCGGCCGCGACGCCTGGGGGGAGACCGACTTCGACTCGGTGGGGGAGGCGGCCGCGGGGGACGGCGAGCCCGCCGGTCCGCTCCCGCTGGCGGTGGCCGTGGAGGGCTCCGGACCGGAGGACGAGGCCCCCGGCGAGCCCGAGCCCCGGTCCGGGTCCGGGCCCGACGCCGAGACGGGAGCCCCCCCGGACGGCGAATCCGAATCCGCCGGCATGCGCCTGGCGGTCCTCGGGGACTCCGACCTCGCCGCGGGCCTGCTGGTCTCCAACCCGGGCCTCGGCAACTCCGCCCTGCTCAACAACCTGTTCAACTGGATGGTCGAGCGCCGCTCGCTCCTGGGCATCCCGCCGAAGCGTCCGGAGCAGGTGCGCCTCTCGATGACGCCGAACGAGCTCCGCTGGTCGGTGCTGGGGGTGACCCTGATCCTTCCGGGCCTCGCGGTGATCTTCGGCCTGTGGGTCTGGAGGCGCCGGAGGAAGGTGTCGTGAAGCCCCGGACCGTCCTGATCCTGGCGCTCCTGGTCGGGCTGCTCGGAGCCCTGATCTGGTTCGTGGAGCGGGACCTCCCCTCGAGCGAGGAGCGCTCGGAGCTGGCGAAGAAGCTGTTCCGCCTGGAGACCGGCGAGGTGACGGCGCTGAGCGTGGAGTGGAACGGCCGGACGGTGCGCTTTGCTCGGGACTCCGAGGGGGACGCCCGGGGATGGCGCATCGTCGAGCCCCTCGACGCCCGGGCCGACGCCGCGGAGGTCGACCGGTTGCTGGCCGCCCTGACCGGGTTGGAGACGAAGCGCACCATCGAAGACGCCGAGCCGGCCGCGGTCGGTCTGGACGCGCCCCGGGGCGTCGTCACCCTGCGCACGGAGGCGGACGGCTGGATCCTCCGGGTGGGGGCGTCCGTCCCCACCTCCGAGGACGTCCTGGTCTCGCTGGCCTCTCTCGCCCCGGCGTCGCCCGATGCGGAGGACCGCGGGGAGGGGCGGACCGTCGAAGCCCACGTGACGTCCGGATCGTTCGTCGAGCGGCTCGATCGCGACCCCGGCGCCTGGCGTGACCGGAACGTGTTCCCGGGGGTCCGGAGCGCCGTCGAGCGGCTGACGCTTCGCGGGTCCGCTCCGGAGGGCCCGGTGGTGCTCGCCGCGCGGGACGGCGACCGGTTCCGGATCGAGGAGCCGATCTCCGACCTGGCCGACGCCGATCGGGTGGACGCCCTGCTCTCGGAGCTGACCGGCCTGCGGGTCGAGCGCTTCGTCGACGATCCGTCGTCCGAGGTGGGGGGAGCGGCGGACCCGGGTCAGGGTCCGACTTCGGATCCGACTTCGAGTCTGGGCCTGGAACCGCCGCGGGCGGTGGTCGAGGCCGGTCTGTCCGGCGGCGGCTCGTTCCGGCTGGAGCTCGGCGCCGCGGTGGCATCGGACGGGGCTCCGACCGAGGACGGGCCCGAGCTGGGTTCCCGCCCGGTCTACGCCCGGGCCGATGGCCAGATCTTCACCGTGAGCACCGATCTGCCGTCGATGGCCGCCCGGCCGGCCGCGGAGTGGCGCTCGCCGGCCTGGACCGCGCTCCGGGGGTTCCAGGTCGAGTCGATGGAGGTGACGGAGGCCGCCGCCGGCGGCGGCTTCACCCTCGAGCGCGACGGAAGCCTCTGGAGGCGGGACGGTGAGGAGATCCCGTACGCGGCGGTGAGCGATCTGCTGGCCGCGGTGACCGGGGCCGAAGGGGAGGTCGCCGCCGACGAGCCCCCGGGCGCGGCCGGTGAGTCTCTGCTCACCCTCCGGCTCACGCCGCGGGAGGGGGAGCCGGTGACCCTGGAGCTCTTCCCCGGCACCGGCGACGGCGGTGGTTCCCTGGCGCGCTCGTCGGAACGCTCCACCGTGATCCGGCTCTCGGCCGAGAGCGGTGCGGAGGTCCTGGACGCCGCGGCCGCGGTGCGCGCGGCGGAGCCCGAGGCGGCGGAGGAGATCGGGGCGGCCCCTTCGGAGCAGAACCCGGAGTAGAAGCTGGAGCTGGGCGCCGCCGTCCGGCCGCCGGGATTCGTCCGGTTCCGGGATCCCGCGTCCCGCCAGCGGACGGCCGCGCACCAAGAGGGCGGACCGGCCGACGATCCGCAACCGCCCGGGGGCGGGAGTTTTCGCCCGCTGCGGCCCGTTGGCATGTTCGGTGCTATCCGCAACGGCGGAAAGGAGAGCAGTGCATCATGGGTATGGACGTCGAACGCAAGGACTTCAAGAAAAAGCGCCGACGCCGGCGCATCATCTACGGCACCGCCGGGACCGTCGCCGTCATTCTTCTGACCATCGGGATCTCGAGCCTGGAGCCGGCGGCGATGAGCGTGTCGCGCCAGAGCGTCTGGGTGGACCAGGTGGAGCGGGGATCGATGCTCCGCAGGGTTCGCGGTCCCGGCTCCCTGGTTCCCGAGGAGATCCGGTGGATCACCGCGTCGGTTGACGGCCGGGTGGAGCAGATTTATCTCGACCCCGGCGTGCAGGTGGAGCCGGACAGCCTCATCCTCGAGCTCATCAACCCCGAGCTGGAGCAGCGCCTCGAGGACGCCCGCCTGGCTCTCCGGTCGGCCGAGGCCGAGCTCGACGACCTGAAGGTCCAGCTCGAGAGCGATCTGCTCAACCAGCAGGCCGAGGCCGCCCGGGTGGAGTCGGACTACCAGGAGGCTCGGCTCCAGGCCGAGGCCAACGAGACCCTGAACGAGGACGGCCTGGTGCCGGAGATCGACCTCAAGCGGAGCCGCATCCGGGCCCAGCAGCTCGAGCGCCGGCTCGATCTCGAGCGGCGCCGCCTGGAGAAGGCCGAGGAGTCGGTCCAGGCGCGGCTCGACGCCCAGCAGGCGCAGCTCGCCCAGGCGCGGGCCCTTCTGCGACTGCGCCGGCAGGAAAACGAATCGCTCCAGGTGCGCGCCGGGATCGCCGGCGTGCTCCAGGAAGTCCCCCTGGAGGTCGGTGAGCGGGTCCAGCCCGGAACGGTGCTCGCCCGGGTGGCGAAGCCGGACGAGCTCAAGGCGGAGCTGCGGATCGCCGAGACCCAGGCCAAGGACATCCAGGTGGGGCTCCCCGCCCAGATCGACACCCGCAACGGCGTCGTCGAAGGCCGGGTCTCCCGGATCGATCCGGCGGTCCGCGAGGGGACGGTGCTGGTGGACGTGGAGATCACCGGCGAGCTGCCCCCCGGCGCGCGCCCAGACCTGTCGGTCGACGGGACGATCGAGATCGAGCGGCTGGACGACGTGCTGTACGTGGGCCGGCCCACGTACGGCCAGGCGGACAGCCGGGTCGAGCTGTTCAAGCTCACCGAAGAGGGCAAGATGGCGGTCCGCGTTCCGGTCGAGCTGGGCCGGGCGTCGGTGGACACGATCGAGATCCGGGAGGGGCTCCAGGAAGGCGAGAGCGTCATCCTCTCCGACACCTCCCAGTTCGACGACGTCGACCGGATCCGGCTGGAGTGAGACCGATCCCGGGCGGGGATCCGGGACGGGGCTGGGCGCGGGCTCCCCCCCC
>JASFUJ010000110.1:0-7830 GCA_050050355.1 Acidobacteriota bacterium | reverse complement strand
TCAGCCAGTCCAAGGTCTCGTTCGTGGAGCAGCTCCTGCGGACCTCGGACCGGGCGCAGCTCATGCTCCAGCTCGACCCGTCCGGGATGGCGCCGGGGGAGTACCGGCTGGTGGCGACGTTGAAGAATGCCGACGGCAGCCCGGTGACGACCTCGATCCCGTTCGTGGTGCCCGAGGGGTAGACTGGATCATCTCCGGGGGGAAGGGGGCCGGGGGCGTCAGCCGGGGTCTTCGAGGCTCCGGAGGAGCTCCCGGGGGCGCGGATCGGCCGGGGCGGCGGCGACGGCCTCGCGCAGGCTCGCTCGGGCCTCGTCCCGCCGCCCGGCGGCGGCGAGCGCCCGCGCCAGGCCCAGGTGCCATTCGACGCGGGAGGGTTCCAGCGCCAGCGCCCGGCGGTAGGCGCGCGCCGCCCCCTCGGTGTCCCCCGCCCGGGCGAGGGCACCGGCCAGTCCCGCGTGCGTCGCCGCGAGATCGGGCGCCAGCCGCACGGCGGAGCGCAGGTGAGAGATCACCCGCTCTCCCGGGCCGCCGTCCGAGTCCTCGCCCGACTCCTCGCCCGACTCGATCCCCCGGGCGATGAGCATGTGGGCTCGCGCCTTCATCGGCTCGTGCCCGTCCAGCTCGAGGACCGAGCGGTACGCTTCCATGCGTCCGGTCTCGTCACCCAGCTCCCCGAGGATGCTGCCCAGGGTCAACCAGGCGACCGCATCGTCGGGATCTTCCACCACTCGCCGCCGGAGCTGCGGAACCAGCTCCCGGGACGGATCGATCCGGGCCAGCAGGCGGAGCCTCGCGTGCTCCAGCCGGGCCGTGCTGTCCTCGGGGCGGATGCGGAGGACCTCCCGGGCCGCGCCGAGCGCCTCCTCGGTCCGGCCCGTCCGTTCCAGGGCCACGGAGAGCTGGCCGTAGGCCTCGGCGAAGTCCGGCGCCAGCTCCACCGCCCGGCGCAGGTGGCGGATCCCTTCGTCCAGGTTCCCGCCGCGGGCCAGGACGCTCCCGAGTCGCTGATGGACCCCCGGCTGGTCCGGATCGAGCTCGAGGGCGGTCCGGTACTCCCGCACGGTCCCCGCGAGATCCCCCGCGAGCGTCAGCGCGTGGGCCAGCGACTTGTGGGCGTGCACGCTCGTGGGCTCCGCCTCGACCGCCGCCCGGTAGGCCGCCAGGGCGCCCTCCAGGTCGCCGCCGTCCAGCAGCTCCCGCCCCCGATCCATGTGAGGCCATGCCCCGGCCGCGAGGGTGTCCAGGTCGGTCACCAGGGGGTCGGGGAAGGCGGGTGCCCGGTCGCCACGCCGTGCCAGGTGCTTCCGGGCCCCTTCGAGGTCACCGAGCTGCCGGAGCGCGAGACCCAGCGGGTAGTGGATCGCCGTCGCGTCGGGCTGGAGCTCCAGGGCGCGCTGGAACCGCCGGGCGGCCTCCTCCCAGCTCCCGCGGTCCAGCGCGACCTGACCCAGCCCGAAGAGCGCCGCGGCGGAGTCGGGCTCCGCCTCGAGGCGCCGCCGGAACCAGCGCTCGGCCTGCTCGGGGCGTCCCTTCTGAAGCTCGATCCAGCCGAGCCGGAGCAATGTCGCCGGGTCGCCGGGGCGGGCCGCGAGCACGTGCTCGAGCTCCGTGGCGGCCTCCTCGTGCCGCCCCTGCCGCTCCAGGCTCACGCCCAGGTAGTAGGTCCAGCGGGCGTCGTCCGGGGCGAGGGCCCGGGCGTTGGCGAAGCAGTCCTCGGCCGCCCCCTCGAAGCCGTAGAGCAGGTAGAGCTGCCCCAGCCGCGCGTGGCCGACCAGCAGCTTGCGCGGGTCCGGATCGGACGCGGCGAGGCCGCTGTCCACCAGCGCGCGGAAATGTGCCAGTTGCTCCCGGACCGAGGGCTCCATCCCGTCCACCACCGGCTCGTCCACGGGGCGCAGGGCCGGCGCACCGGCCTCCGCGGGCGCGGCGGTCGCGGCGTGGAGCGCGGGCGGGGCCGTCAGGACGGCTCCCAGCAGCAGGCCGGCGAGCAGGGTGCGCATCGGAGAGCTCCGCTTCATCGGTCGCGGCGGTCCGGGTCGTTTCCGGGGCGGGCGAGGATCAGGTAGCGGCCGGTTTCGACGCCGCGGAGGAGCTGCTCGGTGCCGTCGGGCCAGTGGATCCGAACCTCTTCGACGCCGTCCGGGGAGCCCACCCCCAGGTGGATCCGGGGATCGCTCGCCGAGGCGTAGCTGCCGTCGGTGTGGACGTGCCGCCAGAGCGAGATCTCTCCGCCTCGGGCCCCGGAGCCGCCTGCCGGCCCGATGCGTGCCCCGGCCCGGGCCCCGAACGCGTCGCGCCCCCGTTCCAGGAGCCGGAGCCCGAGGAACGGCTCGTCCTGGCCGACGACGTTGATCAGCAACCGGGCCGGCCCCGAGTTGTTGGACAGGAGCGCATCCGGGTCGCCGTCGTTGTCCACGTCCCCGAAGGCGATGCCGCGGCTGACCTCGGAGAGGCCGAAGACCGGTCCCGCCTCGGCCGTGACCTCGGCGTAGCGCGGGCTCCGCCGCTCCCCGTCGGAGTCGGAGAGGTTCTCGAAGAGCTGGTTCGGCTGGTGGAGCGGGTAGACGTCCTCCTGGAGAACCAGCTCGTCGAGCAGGGCGACCGCGCCGTTGGCGATCATCACGTCGAGATCGCCGTCGTTGTCATAGTCGAGGAAGCCGGCGCCGAATCCGGTGCCCTCGAAGCTCGCCGGGCCGAGGCCGCTCTCCGCCGTCTGGTCGAGGAAGAGCCCGGAGCCGTCGTTCAGGAACAGGGTGTTGGTCTCGCGGGTCAGGTGCGTCATGAACAGGTCCACGTCGCCGTCGCCGTCCGCGTCTTCGGCGACCATGCCCATGCTGGCCTCCGGGTTGCCCATCCGGTTCACGGAGCAGCCCGCCAGCAGCGCCTCGTCGACGAAGGTGCCGTCCCCCCGGTTCATCCACAGGAAGTTGGCCATCCCGTCGTTGCCCACCGAGACGTCCGGCAGGCCGTCGCCGTCGAAGTCGGCGGAGGCGACGCCCAGCCCGCTCCCGGTCGCGCCCTGCATCCCCGCCGCGCTCGTCACGTCTTCGAAGGTGCCGTCCCCCCGGTTGTGGAACAGGCGGTCGGAGGTCGGGGCGTAGGCGAGGGGGCCGCAGTAGTCCGGCCTCCCCGTGGCGATCCCCACGCCCGCCCGCGTCTGGGTCGTGCACATGTGGTGGTTGGCGAAGGTGAAGTCCACGTAGTTCAACACGTAGAGATCGAGCAGGCCGTCCCGGTCGTAGTCGAAGAACGACGCCGCGATGCTCCACCGCCGGTCCTGGGGTCCCGCCGATCCGGTGACGTCGGTGAACGTGCCGTCGCCGCCGTTCCGGAGGAGCTGGTTCGGTCCGAAGTTGGACAGGTACAGGTCCACCCAGCCGTCGTTGTCGTAGTCTCCGGTGGTCACCCCCATGCCGTAGCCGGTTGCGACGTCCGCGATCCCGGACTCCTCGGTCACGTCGGTGAACCGCACCTCCCGCGAGCCGTCCGGCAGGATCCGGCTGTCGTTCCGGTACAGACGGTCCGACAGCGGCAGGGGGTGCCGGGGCTCGATCAGGGCCTCCGCCACGCTCTTGTGCGGGCCCGCCATGTGGCTCTGGACGAGATACGCGTCCAGGTCCCCGTCCCCGTCGTAGTCGAGCAGGGCCGCACCGGACCCCATGATCTCGAGCAGGTAGAGCTCCCCCGACATGCCGTTGAAGTGGACGAAGTCGATTCCGGCCTCGCGGCTCCGGTCCACGAAGATCTCGCCCCGCGACCCGGGGGCGACCAGGAGCGCTCCGAGGAGGCCCGCGAGCAGGGCGGCGATCCGGGCTCCCCTCCGCCTCCGGGGGCGGGTGCCCGGTGCGCGGGAGGAGCTCACGGGCGGTTCCCCGGTCGGCTGCTCGGTCTTCGTCCGCATCGATTCACGACTCCAATGCCGGGTGGCTCGCTGTTTCCCGGCCCGGGCGGCCGCCGGGCGGCGCGGCCGGACCGCGGGAGCTGTCGACGCACTCTATCGAGAGGGTGGCAGGCCCTTCCACCGGCCGGCCTGGATGGTATAGTCTCGACAGAGCACAAGTCCCTGGTAGTCCATGACTTGTCATGGAAATACCGGGGCGGAACCCGTACCATGAGCGACGGCAGCCCCACGACCCAGGTCGAGATCTTCGGCACCGTCTATCCGGTGCGGGGAGACCACGATCCAGAGTACCTCCAGGATCTGGCGGCTGCCGTCGATCGCAAGATGCGTGAGATCGCAGGCCAGGTCAAGACGGTCGACACGGCGAAGATCGCGATCCTGGCGGCATTGAACTTGGCGGATGAGTTGTTCCGGACCAAGCGATTGCAGGAAGGGGAACGGGTCGAGATCCAGGAGAAGGTGGTGGCGCTCACCGGGGAATTGGCCGGGGTGCTCGACGGTTGACACACATTCAGGAAACGCCACCGTCACGATATGAAGATAGATGAGAACGCATCCCCTGTGTGGTTGGTGATGGGTCAACCCATTGTAGAACCAACACTCAACACTAGGGAGTCTTCAACCGTCGGACTGTGCAAGCCCCGCACGGACGGGGACGCTGATGGCCGGCGGCGCGGACACCCACTTGGCGCTTAAGGTTCTAAGCGCGGCAGCCCACACGGCTGCGCGGGGGATGCCTCTCACTTCCCCCCTCTGACCGAGGGTCGCTCCGGACCGACCACCTCCCTCCAGCGGGAACAGGGGGTGGCAGTTGAACACACAGATCATCCTGGCGATCGAGATCCTCCTCGGGATCGCGATTCCGCTGGTGTGGTGGCTCGTGCTGCGTCGTCAGACGAAGCGGATCACCGCGCGGGCCCGCCGCCAGGCGGCCAAGATCCTCGACGAAGCCGAGCGCTCCACCGAAGCGCGGCTTCGCGAGGCCGAGATCCTCTCCAAGGAGAAGCTGCTCCAGGCGCGGACCGAGTTCGAGAAGGCGTCCCACAAGCGACGCGCCGAGCTCGAGTCGCTGGAGCGGCGCCTCACCCAGAAGGAAGACCTGCTCGACAAGCGGGTCGAGAAGCTCGACGAGCGGGACAAGGACGTCACCGCCCGGGAGCGGGAGACCACCGAACGGGAGCGGCTGGTGACCCGCCGGGAGGAGGAGGTCGACGCCCTGCTGCAGCAGGAGCGTGGCAAGCTCGAGCAGATCGCCGGTCTGACCGCCCAGCAGGCCAAGGACGAGCTGATGCGGGTGATCGAGAACGAGGCCCGCATGGACGCCGCCCACACGGTCAAGCGGCTCGAGGACGAGGCGCGGGAGCAGGCCCAGAAGCAGGCCCAGCGGATCATCGGCATGGCGGTCCAGCGCTCGGCCTCCGACTACGTCTCCGAGACGACCGTCTCGGTGGTGGTCCTGCCCTCGGACGAGATGAAGGGGCGGATCATCGGTCGCGAGGGCCGCAACATCCGGGCCCTGGAGGCGTCCACCGGCATCGACCTGATCGTCGACGACACGCCGGAGGCGGTCATCCTCTCCGGCTTCGACCCCTACCGTCGCGAGGTGGCCCGCGTCGCCCTGGAGCGGCTGATCGCCGACGGCCGGATCCACCCCGCCCGGATCGAAGAGGTGGTGGAGAAGGTCAAGGCCGAGTTCGACGCCCTGATCGTCGAAGAGGGGGAGTCCGCGCTGCTGGAGCTCAACCTCCCCGACGTCCATCCCGAGCTGGTCAAGCTCCTGGGGCGGTTGCGCTTCCGCACCTCGTACGGCCAGAACGTCCTCCAGCACTCGCGCGAGGTCGCCTTCCTGGCCGGCACCATGGCGGGGGAGCTCAAGGCCGACGTCCACGTGGCGCGCCGGGCCGGCCTGTTCCACGACATCGGCAAGGCAGTGGACCGGGAGATGGACGGAACCCACCTGGAGATCGGCATCGATCTGTTGCGGCGCTACGGTGAATCCGAGGCGGTGGTCCACGCCATGGCGTGCCACCACGGCGACTACGATCCGGAGACGGTGGAGGCGATCCTGGTCACCTCCGCCGACGCCCTCTCCGCCGCCCGCCCCGGTGCCCGCCGCGAGGTGCTGGAGACCTACGTCAAGCGCCTGGAGAAGCTGGAGGAGATCGCCGCCGGGTTCAAGGGGGTCCAGAAGACCTACGCCATCCAGGCCGGGCGCGAGATCCGGATCATCGTCGACAGCGGACGGATCACGGACGAGGAGGCGATCATGCTGTCGAAGGACGTGGCGAAGAAGATCGAGTCCGACCTCACCTACCCCGGGCAGATCAAGGTCAACGTGATCCGGGAAACGCGCTCGATCGAGTACGCCCGATGAAGGTCCTGTTCGTCGGCGACGTCATCGGCAAGCCGGGGCGGCGCGTCCTCGCCCGCCTCCTGCCCCGGCTCATCGACCGGCACCGGGCGGACTACGTGGTCGTGAACGTGGAGAACGCCGCCGGCGGCTTCGGGGTGACCGCCGGCGTGCTCGCGGAGCTCGACGAGCTGCCCATCGACTGCTACAGCTCGGGCAACCACATCTGGGACAAGAAGGAGGTCAAGGACCTGCTGACCCAGGGCGGGGGCCGCAGGGGGGAGCGCCCGCTGCTGCGTCCGGCCAACTATCCGGAGGGCAACCCGGGCGTCGGCGTCCACGTGGGGGAGACCCCCGCCGGCATCCCGGTGGCCGTGATCAACCTCCAGGGCCGGGTGTTCATGGACCCGCTGGACGACCCCTTCCGCTTCGCCGACGGCCTGCTGGAAGACCTGGCCGACCGGCACCCGGACTGCAAGGTGGTGATCGTCGACTTCCACGCCGAGGCCACGAGCGAAAAGCAGGCCATCGCATTCCACCTGGACGGCCGGGTCTCCGCCGTGCTCGGCACCCACACCCACGTGCCCACCGCCGACGAGCGCGTCCTCCCCGGGGGCACCGCCCTGATCACCGACGTGGGCATGACCGGCCCGTACGAGTCGATCATCGGCATGCGCCACGACAAGGTCCTGCACCGCTTCCTCCTGGGCACCCCGACCTCGTTCCAGGTGGCCAAGCGGGACGTCCGGCTGGCCGCGGCCGTCGTCGACGTGGACGAAGAGACCGGCAAGGCCCGGGGCGTGGAGCGGCTGCTAATGCCGGAGGATGATTAGGAATTAGGAATTAGGAATTAGGAATTAGGAATTTTCCCCGGGCAGCGATCTCTCCGCTCGGGAACGCTCCCGGGTACATCGTGCACGTGAAGCTTGTGGACCACGCTGCGGTGTGGTCAGAACGTAGGAGCGGGACCAGGCGAAGGGAACGACGCCGGAGGAGGCGTCCGCGGCGCGGGACATCCAACCCGCGTCAGCCGGTTCAATTCCTAATTCCTAATTCCTAATTCCCAATTACTCATCCCCTGCTTCTGTCATCAGGACGTAACCGTCCCGGCGGTCGCCGTCGCGGGCCACCTCCACCAGGGGCAGGGGCTCGTCGAGCGTCGCCAGGTCGTCCCGCTCGATGAGCAGCCACTTGCGCCCCGGGCGGGCGACGAACTCCCGGAGCTCCTCTTCGCCCCAGACGTCCTCCGAGAACCGCCGGGTGTAGAACAGGAACGGCGGGTCCAGGCGCGGGTAGATGGCGTACGGCTCCCCGGGCTCCATCCGCTCGACCAGGATCTCCGAGAGGCCCCGGGCGGACTTGACCGCGTCGAACCGGGGCAGCACCACCAGGAACACCCCGAGCGCCATGGCGGCGCAGCCCCCGCCCAGCGCGTACGCCGCCGGCCGGGTCCGGCCCCGGACCGCGAGCCAGAGCGCCGCCACCGCCCCCAGGGCGAGCAGCGAGAAGACCGCCACCGCCCGCGGCACCAGGCCGGGCCCCATCGGCTCGAGGTCCTCCGCCCGGTACGCCGCCACGA
>JASFUJ010000109.1:0-7865 GCA_050050355.1 Acidobacteriota bacterium | reverse complement strand
CGCCCGGCGGACGCGGAGCGCCGGTTCCGTCGCGCGGAGGAGCTGAGCCGGAGCCTCGGAAGCTCGGGGTCGAGGACGGAAGGCCCGACTGCGAACGCTGCAGGATCGACCTCGGCGGCTGAAGAATCAACCTCGGCGGCTGAAGAATCAACCTCGGCGGCTGAAGAATCAACCTCGGCGGCTGAAGGCTCTTGGCGCCGAGTGCCGGCGCTGGCGGGGTTGGGCGCCGCGCTCCTGCGCCGGGGGCGACCCGACCAGGCTCTGGCGTCGCTGGAGGCGGCGGCGGAGGCGATCGAGGCCCACGGCTCGGTCCTGGAGCTCCCGGAGATGCAGGCGAGCTTCCGGCGCGGCCTCCCGACCCGCGTGTACGACGCCCTGATCGGTCTCCACGCCGACCGTGGGGGGATCGCGTCCGCCTTCGCCCACGCCGAGCGCTCGCGGGCCCGGGCCTTCCTCCAGAGCCTCGGCGACCGCTGGCTCGCCGCGGACGCCGAGACCGCGGCGCTGTCCGCCCTCGAGCGTCGGCGGCGCGCCGTCGCCCGACGCCTCGCCGGCGGCGCGGGGGACGGCGAGGCCGTCCGGCGTTCCCTGCACCAGCGTCGGGATCTGCTGGACGACCGCATCGCGGCCGAGACCCTGCGCCTCCGGCTGGAGCATCCGGCCGCGGCGAGCCTGGCCGGGCTCGCGCCCCGCACGCTGGACGCGGTGCGGGCGAGGCTCGACGGGGAGACCACCCTGGTGCTCTACCACGTCCTCGACCACCGGAGCCTCGCCTGGGTCGTGGGGCGCGATCGCGCGGAGCTCGTCCACCTGGACGCCGGCGCCGGCGCGCTGTCCGAGACCGTGACCCGCTTCGAGCGCCAGGTCCTCGCCGGAGAGGACGCCCACGCGACCGCCGAGGAGCTCTATCGGAAGCTCTGGCGCCCGATCCGCCGCCACGATCCCGCGCAGCGGGTGGTCCTGGTCCCCCACGGTCCGCTGCACGATCTACCGTTCGCCGCGCTCCGGAACCCGGAGAGCGGCCGGTTCCTGATCGAGGACCACCTGCTGCTCCGCGCGCCGAGCGCCAGCGCCCACGCGGCCCTGAGCCGGCGGCCAGCCGGACGATCACCGGACCGGACTCCCGGCCCGTCCGGCGACGCCGTCCTGGTCGCCGGTGCGGTCGGGGACGACCTGCCCGCCGCCCGCCGCTCGACGGCCGTCATCGCCCGGCTCTGGGGCGCCGCGGCCCTCACCGGCGAAGCCGCCACCGAGGCGGAGATCCGCCGGCGCGCGCCGTCCGCCGGCCTGATCCACCTGGCCGTCCACGGCCGGATGCGCTCCGGCACGCCGGTCCCCGACGCCCTGGTCCTGGCCCCGGACCGAACTCACGACGGGCGGCTGGAGGTCCGCGAGATTCTCAGTCTGGACCTGAAGCGCTCCCCCCTGGTGGTCCTCGCCGCCTGCCGCGGCGCCGCCGGGCCGACCGGCTGGAGCGACGACCGGCGGACCTTCGCTCGAGCCTTCCTGAGCGCGGGAGCGCGCGCGGTGATCGCCGCCGGCCGCGACGTGATCGACCGGGACGCCGGGGCGCTGATGGAAGCGCTCCATCGCCACCTCCGGGCCGATCGCACCGCCGCCGAGGCCCTCCGCCGGGCGCAGGTCGAGGCCCTCGACGATCCCGAGCGCTCGGCGCCGAGGAGCTGGGCCCTCTTCATGGTGGAGGGCACGGCGGGAGGGATCGACGAAGGGATCGACCGGATCGACCGGATCGACCGGATCGACCGCTCTGGGGCTCAACCTTCTCGGGCTCGCCGTGTCTACACGACCGGAACGCAAACACCGAAGACCTGATGCGCCCGGAGGGTTCCGGCCCCCTCCGGAGCGGCTCCTGGCAAGGCCGGAGAGAAGACCCGAGGAGGACCCGACATGTCCAGAGCGATCCGCACCTGCCTGATCCTGGCCGTCCTGCTGCTCCAGACCGCCGGGGCGGTCTCGGCGGCGTCGGCGCGGCGGGCCGAAGGCAACCTGCGCTTCACCATCAGCGTCCACGAGTTCGAGAACGAGTCCGGCTATCAGGGCAGCTACGAGCTCGGCCACACCTGGGCCACCCACCTGACCGCCGCGCTCCACGAGAACGGCAACTTCATCGTCATCGGCGAGCGCGACATGCGCGGCGCCGCGATGGACGAGCAGCGCTTCGCCGCCACCGGCGCCACGGCGCAGGGCGACAAGGCCCCGGAACGGGGTCAGCTCACCCCGGCCCAGCTCCTGGTCAAGGGCGTCATCACCCACTTCAAGGTGGACAGCGCAGGGCAGGACGGCACCATCGGGGTCGCCGGCTTCCGGGTCGGCGCCGCCCGCGCCCGCACCGAGATCCACGCCACGATCTACCTGGTCGACACCAGCACCGGCCAGGTGCTCGCCTCGCGCAACTTCACCGGCGAGGCCAAGAAGCGCTCCTTGAAGCTCGGCTTCAACCGCGACGGGGCCCGGGGCTCGATCAACTCCGGCGAGGACCTCAAGGTGGTCAGCGCCGTCGAGGGCGCGGTCGAGGACGTGATTCCCTGGCTCGTCGACCAGCTTCCCAGCGTCCTGTGGCGCGGCAGCGTGGTGATGGTCCAGGGCGACCGGGTCTACGTCAACCGGGGCCACCGCGAGGGGGTCGTCGAGGGCGAGACCTTCGTGGTCGGCGAATCCCAGGTGATCCGCGACCCGGACACCGGCGAGGTCCTGGACGAGGCGGTCACCGAGGTGGCCCGCCTGCGCGCCGAGCGGGTGAAGGAGAAGCTCACCATCTGCACCGTGGTCGACGGCGACCCGACCGTCATCTACAAGGGCATGGGCATCCAGCGCCCGGCGGGGGTCTGAGCCCCGCGGCACGGGACGGGCGGAGACGAGCCCCGCGGCACGGGACGGGCGGGGACGAGCCCCGCGGCACGGGACGGGCGGGGACGAGCCCCGCCCCTACACCAACCGCAGGCCAGGGGTACGGTCGGGGCTCGGCCCCGGCCGCGCCGCCCTACTCCGGCCCCTCGACGTCGATCACTCCCTTGCGGATGGCGTACTTGATGAGCTCGGCGCGGGAGTGGACGCCCAGCTTGCTCATCAGGTTGGTCCGGTGGGTCATGGCGGTCTTCAGGCTGATCCCCAGGTACTTGGCGATCTCGCGGCTGGTCTTGCCCTCGGCGAGGAGCTTCAGGACCTGGCGCTCGCGGCGGGTGAGCTTCTCGTAGTCCTCCTCCTCCAGACTCTCGCCGCGGGTCATGATCTCCACCAGCTCGCCGGCGGCCACGGGGTGGAGGTAGCGCCGTCCCTGGTGGACGGTGCGGATGGCCTCCTTGAGGTCGCGGGACGCGCTCCGCTTGATGACGTAGCCCTGGGCGCCGATCCGGAGCGCCCGCTTGATGTACTCCCGCTGCTCGTACTGGGTGAGGATGATCACCCGGGTCTCGGGCCGGTCGGAGAGGATCGCCTCGGTGGCCTCCAGGCCGCCGAGGCCCGGGAGGTTCAGGTCCATGAGCACCACGTCGGGCTCGAGCTTGCGGGCCTCGCGGATCGCCTCCCGGCCGTCGCCGGCCTCGCCCACCACCTCGAAGCCGCTCTCCTGCTCGAGGATCGTGCGCAGCCCCTCGCGCACCAGGTCGTGGTCGTCGACGATCAGGATGCGGATCATGCTCCGGTCCCCTCCATCAGGCCCCATCCATCAGGTCTCCCCGTCAGTCCAGGGGGATCTCGAGCCGCACGTGGGTGCCCAGCCCGGGCTCGCTGTCGATCTCGATCGTACCGCCCACCAGGCCGGCGCGCTCGCGCATGCCCACGAGGCCGGCCCCGCCGCCGGTATGCTCGTCCTGCACGAAGCCCACGCCGTCGTCCTCCACCGCCAGGACCAGGAGCCCGGCCGGGGCGGTGCCGTCCCGACCGTTCCCTCCGTCCCCCGCGCGCAGCTCGAGCTCGATCGACACGTGCTCCGCCCGGGCGTGGCGGAGGATGTTGGTGATGATCTCCTGGTAGATCCGGAAGGCGGTGATCTCCACCTCCCCGGGCAGCTCGAGGTCCGGCCGGTCGAGCTCCTCCGGAACCTCCAGGTTGACCTCGATCCCCTCCGGCTCCAGGTAGCGCTCCGCGTACCAGCGGACGGCCGCCGTCAGGCCCAGGTCGTCGAGCAGCGAGGGCCGCAGGTCGTGGATCACCCGGTGGACCTCCTGCTGGGTCCGGGTGAGCAGCTCCTCGGCCCGCTGCAGCCGGCCCCGCTCCTCCGGCTTCTCGGCGGCCTGCTGCAGGGAGAGCTGGATCGCCGTCAGGAGCTGCGAGATCTCGTCGTGGAGCTCGCGGGCGATCCGCCGGCGCTCCTCCTCGGCGGCGGCGAGCAGGCGGCGCACCAGCACCTTGCGCTGGGCGTCCTGGACCAGGGTCCGCCGGAGCTGGTAGGCCGAGTGGAGCGACAGGGCCAGCTCGTGCTGGAGCGCCTCCACCGCGGGCTGCTCGGCGCTCTCCGGCCAGCGGAAGAAGAGCACGCCCTTGAGCTCGTCGTGGTAGACCAGCTCGAACCGCTGCCACCCCGCCGGCGGGTGCGCCCCGGCGGCGAGCCAGGGGAGCGAGGTGCGCTCCGGGTGGACGTAGGCGCGCTCCGGAGCGTCCGGCGGCGTGGCCACCAGGGCCACGGCGTGGAACGAGAAGCGCTGGGAGATGCGCCGGAGCACCGGCGGGATGAACCGGCTCGCCCGGCGCTCCTGGGCGCACAGGGCGGCCACGTCGTAGAGCAGTTGGAGGTCCTCGTAGCGGGAGCGGAGCTCCCGGGTGCGGTCCGCCACCAGCTCCTCCAGGTGCTCGTTGAGCGAGGTGAGCTCCGCCAGGCTCGAGCCGAGCTGGTGCCGGGCCTCGTCCAGGCTGCGGGCGAGGATCTGGAGCTCCCGGTCCCCCTCGACGGTGATCGGGCTGTCCAGGTCCCCCCGGCGCAGCCGCTCGGCCCGCTCCGAGAGCTGGTCGATCGGCTCGATCACCGAGCGGCCCAGCCCCCGGGAGAGGAGGAGCGCCATCAGCAGCAGCAGCGCCGCGGTGGCGACGAACCCGGTCTGGGACGGGCCGAGCACGGCGAAGGCTTCGGACTCGTCCTGCTGGATCGCGATCCCCCAGGGGGCGTTGCGCAGGGGGATCATCACCGTCAGGTAGTCCCCTGGCCGCGGCGGATCCCCGCAGATGGTGCACGACGAGGCCACGGTCACCAGCGGCCGGCGCGCCCGGATGCGCGCGCCGATCTGGTCGGCCGGCTCCATGACCCGGAAGAGCTGTTCGTGGTCCGGGGCGGCGACCACCCGGGCGGCGACGTCGACCACCACCAGGTGGAGGCCCGGCTCGGGAGCCAGGTTCTGGAGCACCACCGACACGGTCGATCCCCGGGGGCTCATCTCGGCCACCAGCCGGTACATCCGGCCCTCGCGCTCGAACGGGTAGGACAGGACCAGCACCGGCCGGTCCTCGCTCCCTTCCCGCCGCTCTCTCCGCACCAGGGCGCTGATCCTGGGGCGCTGGATCGGGCTGTCCCCCTCGAGGAAGGGAGTGGGGGGCGGCGCGGCGTACGGCGGGTCGGAGACCAGAACCTCGCCGTCCTCGTCGAGCAGGTGGATGGCGTTGCGGAACAGGCACTGGAACCGGAACGAGCGGAGCTCCGTCCGCACCCGGCTCTCCTCCTCCAGGGGGTCGGGCAGCTCCGAGACCAGCCGGCCCGCCCCCTGGAGCGAGCTCAGCAGGGTCGAGTCCAGGTAGTGGGCGACGGTGCGCGCGAGGAGCAGCCGGTCCTGCTCCACGTGCTCGCGCATGTGGCGCAGGGCGAAGACGCCGATCAATCCCGAGACCGCCAGGAAGACCACCAGCCACTGGACCAGCAGCGTGTGCAGCCGGCCGCGCAGCGTGCGCCCGGTCGTCGGTGACCCTCGCCTGTTCGGAGAACCCGGGTTCGGATCCATCGCACCTCCCCCCCGGAATCCACCCTGACCCGGCCCGGCGAGGCCGCACAACCCCTGCGCGGGGAGGAGCGAGCCACCCCGGCAGGTGGTGGTCCGGCCACCCGCCCCGTGTGGGAAGATCCCGCGGATGAACCCCGCCCTCCCCCTGCTCCTGGTGCTGTCGCTCGCGCCGCTGGCCCTGCTGGGAAAACTCTGGTGGGACGGGGCCCCGCCGTCGATCCGGGCGTGGGCCCGGGCGTGGGCGCTCTCCGGGCTCGCGGCGACGGCGCTCCTGGCCCCGGTGCTGGCGATCCCGGACGGCGTGCCGAGCCCAGCCGCGACCCTGGAGCGGCTCGCCCCGTGGCAGGGGGCCGCGCCGGAGGTCGACCCGGCCACGGGCAACCCCCAGCTCCGCGACATCTCCCATCAGGTCCAGCCCTGGCTGCTCTTCCTGCGCTCGGAGATCCGCGACGGCCGCCTGCCCTACTGGAACCCCCACCAGTTCGCGGGCACGCCGTTCTGGTCCAACGGCTCGTCGGCGCCGCTGTTTCCGCTGCACCTGCTGTTCGCGGCCCTGCCGGTGCAGCTCGGGCTGGTGCTCCTCCCCTGGCTGCGGCTGGTGACCGGCGGCCTCGGGGCGTTCGCCTTCGCCCGGCTGCTGGGAACGAGCGAGCGGGGGGCGCTGCTCGCCGCGGTGGTCTTCCCCCTGTCCGGGGTGGTGACGAGCTGGATGCTCTTCCCCATGGCCAACTGCCACGCCCTCATCCCCTGGGTCCTGTGGTCCACCGAGCGGCTGGCCCGGAGGCCGGGGGCCTGGCCGTGGCTGGCGGCCTTCGGCGGGCTCCAGCTCCTCGGCGGGCACCCGGAGACCCCGGTGTTCACCGGCATGCTGGCAGCGGTCTACCTGCTGGTCCGGTGGCCCCGGCGGACGGTGGCGGCCTGGAGCGGCTTCGCGGGCGCCTGGATCACCGCGCTGCTGCTCGCCGCCGTGCAGCTCGCGCCCCTGGCCGCGACCGTCTTCCGCAGCAGCAAGTGGCTGGTGGAGGCCCCGTACACGCCGCCGTCGCTGGCGGTGATCGGCGAGCTGCTGCTCCGGCTGGTGCTGCCGGAGCTCCACGGCAACCCGGCCCCCACCCCGTGGGCCCCCGGGGGGGAGTCGACCTGGTGGGGGCCGTTCAACTACCCGGCGACCGCGATCTACGTCGGCGCCGTCACCCTGCCGCTCGCGGCCGCGGGGGTCGCCGCGGCGCTGCGCGGAGTCCGCGACCGAGAGGGCGGGGAGCAGAACGGCGCGACCGCCTGGGCGGCCGTCGCCGCGTTCACCCTGTTCGCTCTCCTGGCCGCCTACCAGGTACCGGGGGTGCGGCACGTGCTGATGGCGCTGCCGGTGATCGACAAGAGCCTGACCCACTACATCAAGTTCGGGCTCGACCTCGGCCTGGCCCTCCTGGCGGCTCGCGGGGTGGATGCCTGGCTGGCAGGAAGGCACCGCCGGGTGCTGGCCGGCGGCGCGTCGCTGGTGATCGCGCTCCTCGGCCTGTGCTGGCTCCTGTTCGCCGGCGACTGGGCCGCCGCCGGGCTGACCGGCGCCCAGGCCGGCTGGAGCGTCGGCATCGCTCTGGCGGGCCTCGGCCTGGTCGCCGCCTCGGCCCTCCCCCCCGAGCGACGGAGGCGGCTCTACCCCCTCCTCCCGGCTCTGCTGATCTGCGACCTCTCCCTGGCCCACGCCTGGACCAACCCGGCCCTGCCCGGAGCCGCGCTCTACCCGGACACTCCGGCGGTGCCGTTCCTGCGCCACCGGGCCGGCCCCCTGGCGCGGATCGCGGGCACCGAGGCGACGCTCCACCCCAACGCCGCCATGGTCTACGGCCTGTACGACGTGCGGGGCGACACGCCGGTGAAGCTCCACTCCTACCAGGAGGTCTACGCCTCCTTCGCCTC
>JASFUJ010000108.1:0-7934 GCA_050050355.1 Acidobacteriota bacterium | reverse complement strand
GGTAGGCGGTGGAGACCGCGTCGGCCACCACCGAGATCTCCTCGAGGGAGATGCCGGTGGGCGCCCCGTCCAGGCTCACCAGGGGGGCGGCGGGCACCAGCACGTGGCTGGCGAAGCCGCCGTGGACATCGTTGCCGGGCATCTTCTGCCGCGGGCAGGCGTTGGCCCGGCCGGCCCGGCAGAACTCGCACTCGCCGCAGGGCAGGACCGCCGGCACCAGGACCGGCGTGCCGTCGAGGCCCTCGGCGCCCGGCCCGGTGTCGACCACCCGCCCGGTGATCTCGTGGCCGAGCACCAGCGGCAGCGGGTGACGGGTCTGGACCGAGCCGTCGGCGAAGCCCAGGTCGGTGTGGCACAGGCCGCAGGCCGCCACCTCCACCAGCGCCTCGCCCGGTCCCGGTGTGGGGATCTCCAGCGGGCGGTGGACCAGCGGCTCGCCGGGCGTCTCCAGGAAATAGCCGTTCGCTTCGGTTGGGCTCATGTCGATTTCGTTCCAGTCGGACCCCCTCGGGGGATCCACGGTTCGTTTCCGGAGTGCTGGGCCGAGTGTATGAACGATCGTTCGTTCAGACAACTACCCGACGGGGTGGGAGGCTCCGGGGCTCGATCCCGCGGAGGGGACGGCGGGGAGCGGTTTGGGGTTAACCTAGTGACGATGCGACGCGCGGTTGCGGTCTCGATTCCGGCTCCGGGTCCGGTTCTGATCCTGACTCTGATTCTGGCTCTGGTCCTGTCGGCTTCGACGCTGCCGGCCGTCGCGGTCCCCGCGGCGGGGGCCGGCTCGGCCGGCCAGGCCGGTCCGGAGGACCCGGTGGGCTCCGACGATCGGGCCGACGACCGGGCGAGAATGGTGAGGACGGTCCGCCGGGAGCTGGAGATCACCCGCCGGGAGACGGGCAACGAGGCGGTGGCCCCGGAGGTCCTCTCGGCGATGGGAAGGGTGCCGCGGCACCTGTTCGTCCCGGAGAGGCTCCAGAGCGTCGCGTACGTCAACCGGCCGCTGCCGATCGGCCACGGGCAGACGATTTCCCAGCCGTACATCGTGGCGCTGATGACCGACCTCCTGGAGGTGGGGCCGCGGGACCGGGTGCTCGAGATCGGCACCGGCTCCGGGTACCAGGCGGCGGTGCTCGCCGAGCTGGTGGCGAGCGTCTACACCGTGGAGATCGTTCCCCAGCTCGCCAACCGGGCCGGCGAGCGGCTGCGGCGTCTCGGCTACGACAACGTCCACGCCCGCCAGGGGGACGGGTACCACGGCTGGCCGGAGCACGCGCCGTTCGACGGCATCATCGTGACCGCCGCCGCGAGCCACGTGCCGCCGCCCCTGATCGAGCAGCTCGCCCCGGGCGGGACGATGGTGATTCCGGTGGGCAGCCCGTTCGCCACCCAGCAGCTCATGCTGGTGCGCAAGACCGGGGACGGCGAAATCCGCACCCGCCAGGTGCTGCCGGTGGCGTTCGTCCCGTTCACCCGCGAGGCCCCCCGGGACGACGGGCGGTGACGGTCGGCCCCGCCGCCACGAAGCCGGCGGCCCCTCTCCTGCTCTCCGTGGCCCTGCTCTCGGCGGCGGCGATCGCCGCCGAGATCCTCTTCATGCGGCTCCTCTCGATCGCCCTCTGGCACCACTTCGCCTACATGGTGATCAGCCTGGCGCTGCTCGGCTACGGGGCGAGCGGCACGCTCCTGTCACTGGCGGACCGGTGGCTGGTCCCGCGCTTCGGCGGGATCTACCCGGCGGCGGCGGCCCTCTTCGGCCTCGCCGTGCCGGGCGCCTTCGCCCTCGCCGGGCGGGTGCCGTTCAGCCCGCTCGAAGTGGCCTGGAACCCCCGGGAGCTCTTCGGCCTGGCCTCGATCTACCTGCTCCTGGCCGTGCCGTACCTGTGCGGCGGCACCGCCGTCGGCCTGGCCCTGATGCGCTTCCCCGGCGGCACCGGCCGGCTGTACGGAGCCGACCTGGGGGGCGCCGGGGTCGGCGCCGCGGCGGTGATCGGCGCGCTGTTCGCGCTGCCGCCCGAGGAGGCCGTGCTTGCGCTCGGAGGGTGCGGCTTCGCCGCCGCCGCGCTGGGGTGCCTGGGCCGTCCGGACCGTCGCCGCCGGCCCGGACGAGGGACCTGGATCGTGGCCGGCGTCCTGCTGCTGGCGGGAGTCGCGACGGTCGCGCTGTGGCCCCGGTCGACCGTGGAGCCCCGGATGTCCCAGTTCAAGGGGCTGCCGATGGCGCTCCGGGTCCCGGGGGTCGAGGTGGCGTCGGAACGGTTCAGCCCGCTCGGGTCGTTGACGGCGGTCGAGAGCCGCCGGGTGCCTCTGCGCCACGCGCCGGGCCTCTCCCTGGCCTCGAAGGCCGGGCCGCCGGAGCAGGTGGGGGTGTTCGTGGACGGCGACTCGATGACGACCATCGACCGGCTCGAGGCCGGGCCGGAGGACGACCTGGAGGGGGTCGGCTCCGCCGCCTACCGGGACGACCTCTCCTCGGCGCTGCCGTACCACGTGCTCGATGCGCCCGGCGGTGCGGGCCTCCGCCGGGTGCTGGTGCTCGGCGCCGGCGGCGGCTCGGAGGTCCTGGGCGCTCTCGCCCAGGGGGCCGAGCGGGTGGACGCCGTCGAGCTCGACCCCCGGATGGTGGAGCTGGTCGGCGACCGGTTCGCCGAGTTTTCCGGACACCTCTACGGCCGGGACGACGTGGCGGTCCACGTGGCGGAGGCCCGCGGGTTCGTCGCGGGGGAGCGGAGCCGGGGGGACTGGGACCTGATCCAGGTGGCGCTCCTGGACTCGTTCAGCGCCTCGGCCGCCGGCGTGCACGCCCTCTCCGAGAGCCACCTCTACACGGTGGAAGCCCTGGAGGCCTTCGTCCAGCGCCTCGCGCCCGGCGGGGTCCTGGCCGTGACCCGCTGGCTGGAGGTGCCTCCCCGGGGAAGCCTGAAGCTCTTCGCCACGGCGGTCGAGGCGCTGGAGCGGTCCGGCGGGGGGCGGGGGACCGAGGATCCGGGGTCCCGCCTGCTCCTGGTCCGGAGCTGGAAGACGGCGACGCTGCTGGTCGCGGAGCGGCCCTTCACCCGGGCCGAGATCGCCGCCGCCCGGGAGTTCGCCGAGGGGCGCTGGTTCGACCTGGCCTGGGCGCCCGTCCCGGACGGAGGAGGGATGACCCGGGCCGAGGCGAACCGGTTCAACGTCTGGGAGGAGCCGTACCTCCACGACGGCGCGGTCGAGATCCTGGCCGGTGGTGGGCGGCGGGAGCGGTTCTTCGAGCGGTACAAGTTCTTCGTCGAGCCGGCGACCGACGACCGGCCCTACTTCTTCCGGTTCTTCAAGTGGCGGGTGCTGCCGGAGCTCCTGGCGCTCCGCGGGCGGGGTGGCACGCACCTGGTGGAGTGGGGCTACCCGGTGCTGGTGGCGACCCTGCTCCAGGCCCTCGCCTTCGGGCTGGTGCTGATCGTGGTGCCGGCGGGGTGGCTGATCCGGTCCGAAGCCCGCGCCCGATCCGGTGACGGTGGCGGGGCGGCCGGGCGCGAGCGGGAGGAACCGGGCCTGGCGCGGATCGGACTCTACTTCCTCTGCCTGGGGATCGGCTTCCTGTTCGTGGAGATCGCGTTCATCCAGCGGTTCACGCTGTTTCTGGCCCATCCGCTCTACGCGGTGGCGGTGGTGCTGGCGGGGTTCCTGGTCTTCGCCGGGGCGGGGAGCGCGGCGTCGTCCCGGTGGGGGCGCTCCGGGTCGGGTCGGGTCGGGCCGATCGGGGGAGCGGCCCTCGGCGTGGGGGGGCTGGCGCTGCTGTACACGGTGGCCCTGCCGCCGCTCTTCGCGGTGGGGGTGGGCTGGGCGGACTGGGTCAAGGTGGGGGTGGCCCTGGCGTTGATCGCGCCGCTGGCGTGGTGCATGGGGATGCCGTTTCCGCTGGGGTTGGAGCGGGTGGCCGCGGCCCGGCCGTCGGGAGTGCCGTGGGCGTGGGCCGTGAACGGATGCGCGTCGGTGGTGGCCGCGGTGCTGGCGGTTCTGCTGGCGGTGCACTGCGGGTTCACGGTGGTGGTGGCGGCGGCCGGAGGGGTGTACGCCGTGGCGGCGTGGGTCGGTCGGGGGTTGTGAAGGGCTGACCGTCACCCGAGCCCGCCGGCCTTGCGGAAGAGCTCGAGGGCGGTCCGGGTGGGGGGCTCCATGCCGCGGACGGCGAAGACCGGAAAGGCGGCGGCGGCCAGGCGGAGCGCCTCGCGGCGGTCGCCCGTCTCCAGGTGGAGGTGGGCGAGGTCGAGGTCGACGAGAGCCGTGTCGGCGGGGATGCGGGCGGTGTGGAAGGCCGAGCGCGCGTCCTGGAGCGCGGCTTCGGCCTCGGAGAACCGGCCGAGATTGCGGAGGATCAGCCCCATGATCCACCGCAACCGTGTGCGCTCGGTGTGGGCTCCGTGGCGGCCGATGGGCGTTCCGGCCCGCCGGAGCAGCCGGACGGCCCGGCCGGAATCTCCCAGCTCGTTGAAGAACAGGGCCAGGTTGAGCTGCATCAGCAGGGCGAGCTTGGGGTCGTGGGATCGCCCCGCGAGCCCGCGATGCTCGAGCAGCAGGTGGACGGCGTCGCCGGTGCGCCCGAGGTCGTGCAGCACGATGGCCTTGCTGACCAGGTAGCGCAGCCGGTCCTTCTCCGACCCGACCCGGCGGCTCAGGTCGATGGTGTGGTCGATGGTCTCGAGGGCCCGGCCGGGATGGCCCAGGTCGCGGAGGAAGCTGACCTGGAGCGCCCGGAGCTCCGCCTCTTCGCGGGGGTCGCCGGTGCCCCGGCCGAGCAGCTCCTCGGCCCGCTCGAAGGCCGTGGGGACACTCCGCAGGTCCGACCGGATCCGGCGGCAGTTGGCCACCAGGGCCCAGGCCTCTGCGCGGAGGTCGCCCAGGGGGCGTCGCCCGTACTCCCGGTGCGGCAGGTGGTCGCCGACCAGGACGGCCATCGCAGCCAGCTCTTCAGCGGCGTACGGGTCGTCCGACCAGGTCGCTCTGCAGGTGTCCAGCAGGTGGCGGGCGAAGGCGAAGGAGCGCAGCCGGGGCGTGGAACGGATGGCTCGGCTTCGCTCTTCCGGCGTCAGGTTCCTCAGGTGGGCCAGGGAGCCGTCGCTCGCCCTCCGGCTCTCCTCCAGGCCGATCGCCGCGCGGCGTGCGGTCTCGGAGGCGCGCCGGAAGGCCTGATCGAACGGTCCGGGCCGTCCGGCGCCGGTCGCCCCGATGCCCGATTCCGCGAGCCGCCGTCTGCAGCCGCTGCAGCGCGCCAGGTGGAGCCCGACGCGGGCCGTGTCCTCGGGGAGTGACCGGCCCAGGGCGAAGCTGCGGAGCTCCTCCGGGCCGGGGTGGGGCGTGTCCGGGGAGCGGGCGCCTCTCCGGCCTTCACGTCTCGGGGGCGGTTTCATCGTCTTCCAGTTCGGTCCCGACGTCCTCTCGTCTCCCCTCCGCTGCACACCGGCGCCTGCGCACCCGCTCCTCGCACCCGCGCTCGACGGCGCGGAGCAGTCGTCCTTCGCAGTCGGGAGTCCGGGAGGCCCTGAGCTGCACCTCGAGCACCGCCTCGTCGAGCACCACGGCCGCCTCCTCGGGCGTGACGCCGTAGCGCCGGAAGGTCGCCTCCAGGTTCGGGGCGAGGCGGCGCAGCAGGGCCACGAGATCGGATCGCGAGGTCATCGCGGCCATTCTACAGATGGGCCGGTGGGCCCGTGATGAGGAACCGCGCGTGTCGGAGACGGCGAAATCCGTCCTTCCGAGTAGAGGCGGCTCCGGGGCCGGCCGGGCGCGCCGTTGAATGCGCCGGGCTCCGGCCGGGTTCCGGGGCGATCGATCACCGCGAGACTCGAAACGGAGGATGTGATGCGCATGCGATCGAACGGAGCGAAGAAGACCCACGACGAAGGAGCCCGGGGCCGGCGGCACGAGGGTCCGGTGGCGAAGGGGCTCGTGGGGGCCGTGGCGGTGGCGTTGACGGTGGCGCTGGCGCTGGGGTCGCCGGTGCGGCTCCAGGCGTCCGGAGGATCTCCGGGCGCCGGCGGGGCCGGGCCGGGGGTGGAGCTCCGGCCGGCCCGCGAGCCCAGCCCCGGGGAGCGGGCGCGGATGCTCCGGTGGCACGAGCGGTGGCGACGCCAGACGGCTCCCCTGAAGCGTCTGCTCGGCCGGTTCGGTGACGACGAGGCGGTGGCTCCGGTGGGGGATGCGGAGTGGTGCCGCTCCCTGGCCGCCGCCCTGCTCGCGCTCGATCGGGAGAGCGTCTTCCCGGTGCCTTCGTACGCGGCGGACGCCCACCTGCGCCGGGCGGTCCGGCGTCTCGTCCTGGGCGCCACCGCCTGCCTCGAAGGCCGGCTGCACGAGGCGGTCCACCGGATCCGCCGGGCCGAGGACGCCTTCGCCAACGCCGAGCTCGTGCTGCGCCCGTACGGCGTGGAGCCCTGACCCCGACGGACGGACACCGAAAATGGACATATTGATGCAGGAGGAGTATGCTTGAGTGTATGAGAACGACCGTGCGACTTCCCGACGATCTTCTGGACGAAGCCAAGCGCTACGCTCTCGAGAGCGGCCGGACGCTGACCGCCCTGATCGAGGACGGCTTGCGGCAGGTGCTGGCCCGGCGGCGGGCCGGCGGCGAGCTGCCACGCGTCGAGCTGCCCACCTACGGGGTGGGCGGAGTGCGGCCCGGTGTCGATCTGGACGACAGCGCCGCCCTGCTGGACGCGATGGAGGGCGGGGATGCTGTTGATTGACGTCAACGTCCTGGTGTACGCCCACCGGGAGGATCTCCCGGACCACGCACGCTACCGCCGCTGGCTGGAGGACCTGGCGGGCTCGGACGCGGCCTTCGGCCTGGCCGACCTGGTCCTGTCCGGGTTCGTGCGCGTGGTCACGCACCCGCGGGTGTTCGAACGTCCCACGCCGACCGGCGTCGCCCTGGACTTCGCCGAGGCCCTGCGGAGCCGGCCCAACTGCGTCACCGTCGATCCCGGGTCCCGCCACTGGGAGATCTTCGCCAGGCTGTGCCGGGAGGCCGGCGCCCGTGGCAACCTGGTGCCGGACGCCTATCTGGCGGCCCTGGCCATCGAGTCGGGCAGCACCTGGATCACCACCGACGGCGACTTCGGCCGCTTCCGCGACCTGCGCTGGCGCCACCCGTTGCGCGAAGATCCCCGGTGAAGCTTCGCCGCGAGCCGACGAGCTCCGCCAAGCGTCGAACCGAGGCGGATTCCGGGCGGTGGCGCCCCCAGCCTCCCCGCGAGGGGAGGAAGGGGGACGGGGGGTTTGGAGGGGTGATCCAGATGCAGACCCTTAGCCCAGCAGCGCCCGGAGCAGCGACGCGATCCCCAGGCCGGAGTACGTCCCGATGGCGTAGCCCAGCAGGCCGACCATGATCCCCGAGAGGGCGAGCTGCGGGCGCTCGCGGGCGACCGCCAGCGCCATGGCGGTGGAGGGGCCGCCCACCGCGGCCTGGGAGGCGACCGAGGTGGTCTCCACGTCGAGGCGGAGCAGGCGGGAGGCGCCGTAGGTCAGCACCCCGTGCAGCAGCACCACGGTGGCGGTGAAGTAGAAGATCTCGACCCCGACCTCGAGGATCTCCGCAACGCGGGAGCCGATGCCGATGACCACGAAGAACAGGTTGAGGGCCAGGGTGCCCAGGTGGAGGGCGCCGCGCAGCCGGCGGACCGCCGGCACCTGGCCGGCGGCCAGCGCGTAGGTGGTGAGCCAGATGACCGACGGCACCCCGGGGATCACCGCGGCGGTCGCCTCCGCCGCGATCTGGAGCACCAGGCCGATGGCGAGCAGGAGCGCCACGTCGGTGACCCGGAGAGGCACCTGGGCGAGCACAGGCTCGTGGCGGTCCGCTTCCGGCTCGGTGCGGCCGTCCCTCGGCGTGGTCCGCGCGGCGATCTCGCCGGGCGGCGCCGGGTAGAACCGGCCGAGCCAGACCGGCAGCAGCAGGGTGG
>JASFUJ010000107.1:0-7939 GCA_050050355.1 Acidobacteriota bacterium | reverse complement strand
CGGCGGAGCCGGTGTAGAATGCCCGCGCCCCACAACGGCGAACAGAAAGCGAGGCACACCCATGGGCGACCGCGACTACCGGTCCATCGTCGAAATGTTCCACCACCGCGTCGAGCTCACCCCCGACGCCGAAGCCATGTCCGGCCGCAAACGCCCCGGCGCCGGCTGGTACACCCTCACCTGGAGCGAGACCGCCGCCCGCGTGCGCCGCATCGCCTGCGGCCTCGCCTCCATCGGCCTCGAACACGCCGACCGCGCCGCCATCCTCGCGACCTCCAGCCCCACCTGGGTGCTGATCGACCTGGGCATCCTCGCCGCCGGCGGCGCCACCACCACGGTCTACACCTCCAACACTCCGGAAGAGTGCGCCCACATCCTGTCCGACTCCGAGTCGGTGGTCTGCTTCGCCGAGAACCCGGACCAGGCGTCCAAGCTCCTCGAGGTCCGCTCCGAGCTGCCCGACCTCCGGCGGGTGATCGTCATGGAAGGATCGATGGACGACCGGACGGATGCGGACGACGACTGGTTCCTCGGCCTCGACGAGCTCGAACACCTGGGCGACGTGTGGGACGGCGAGAACCCCGGAAGCTACGAGCGCACCGCCGAGAGCGTCGGCCCCGACGACCTGGCCACCCTGATCTACACCTCCGGCACCACCGGCAAGCCCAAGGGCGTGGCGCTCACCCACGACAACTGGGTCTACGAGGCGGGAGCCATCCAGGAGATGGCCGTCCTCGTCGAGACGGACAAGCAGTTCCTCTTCCTGCCGCTGGCCCACTCGTTCGCCAAGGTGCTCGAGGTGGCCTTCATCCGGGCCGGCGTCACCACCGCCATCGACGGCGACCTGGACGAGCTGATCGACAACGTGGGCGCGGCGCGGCCGACGGTGATGCCCGGCGTGCCCCGGATCTTCGAGAAGGTCTACAACAAGGTGGTGGAAGGAGCCCGGGAGGCGGGCGGGCTGAAGCTGAAGATCTTCGAATGGGCCCTGGGCGTCGGCCGGCAGGTGTCCGCCCTGCGCCAGGAGGGCCGGGAGCCGACCGGCATGCTCGCCCTGCGGTACCGCCTCGCCGACAAGCTGGTCTTCTCCAAGCTCAAGGCCCGCTTCGGCGGGCGCATCCGCTACTTCGTCTCCGGCGGCGCGCCCCTGTCCCGCGAGATCGCCGAGTTCTTCCACGCCGCCGACATGCTGGTGCTCGAGGGCTACGGCCTGACCGAGTCGTCGGCGGCCAGCTTCGTCAACCGGCCGGACCACTACAAGTTCGGCACCGTCGGACCGCCCGTCCCCGGCACCGAGGTGCGCCTGGCGGAGGACGGCGAGATTCTGCTCCGTGGCAGGGGGATCATGCAGGGCTATCACCACCTGCCGGAGGAGACCGCCGCCGCCCTCGACGACGACGGCTGGCTCCACACCGGGGACATCGGCCAGCTCGACGAGGACGAGTTCCTCACCATCACCGACCGCAAGAAGGACATCATCGTCACCGCCGGCGGCAAGAACGTGGCGCCCCAGTACATCGAGAACCTCCTCAAGGCCCAGACCGCCTACGTCTCCCAGGTGGTCATGCTCGGCGACCGGCGGCCCTACTGCGTGGCCCTGATCACCCTCGCCGAGGAGACCGTCGGCAAGTGGGCCGCGGAGCAGGGGATCGACCACGAGGGCTACGCCGACCTGGCCTCCAGGCCCGAGGTCCACGACCTGATCTGGAACGAGGTGGAGACCCTCAACCGCCGGCTGGCCTCCTACGAGACGATCAAGAAGATCCGCCTGCTCGAGCGGGACTTCACCCAGGAAGCCGGGGAGCTGACCCCGAAGATGTCGATCAAGCGGAAGGTCGTCGAGCGGCGGTGGGGGGATCTGCTCGAGGAGATGTACGGGGGGAATTAGGAATTGGGAATTGGGAATTGGGAATTAGGAATTGATGGGGGGTGTTTCCCCGGCAGGAGTCGACGCTCGCTGGAACCGCCGCGCGGGGGGTCGATCGCGTTGACACTTCCGCGGGCGGTCTGCTAGCTTTCGGTCTCCTCAGACGGTCTTCGGACCGCCCGGTAGGCCCGTAGCTCAGTTGGTTAGAGCGCTACGTTGACATCGTAGAGGTCAGCGGTTCGAGTCCGCTCGGGCCTACCAGTTTCCACCCACCCGCGACCGCGACGGAGTCGATCCCGCGGCGACGCGCGGTGGACCGAGGCGAGGTTCTGATGCGCAGGCGCGTAGCTCAGTTGGTTAGAGCGCTACCTTCACACGGTAGAGGTCAGCGGTTCGAGTCCGCTCGCGCCTACCAGCCTCTCCTCCCGCTCGCCCCCGCCACTACGCACTGAACCCCGCCTTCCCCCCGGGGAGCTCCACCATGAGTCGAGAGACGATCAGCCTGACCCTACCCGACGGATCGGTCCGCGAGGTCGAGCGCGGCACCACCGCCCTGGACGTCGCCGCGTCGATCGGCCCCGGCCTGGCGCGCGCCGCGGTGGGAGCCGCCTTCGACGGCGAGACCGTCGACCTGCGCCAGCCCATCGAGCGCGACGGGGAGCTCCGGATCGTCACCGTCAAGGACGACGACGCCGGGGAGCTCATCCGCCACAGCGCCGAGCACGTGCTCGCCGACGCGGTCAAACGCCTGTGGCCGGAGGTGGAGATCGACGTCGGCCGCCAGGACCACTCCGAGAAGTTCCAGTACGACTTCCGCTTCCCCCGCTCGTTCACCCCCGAGGACCTCGAGACGATCGAGGCCAAGATGAACGAGATCCTGAAGGAGAAGGAGGAGTTCGAGCGCATCGAGGTCTCGCGCGACGAGGCGGAGGCGATCTTCCGGGAGATGGGCGAGAATCTCAAGGTGGAACGGCTGCAGGACATCCCCGAGGGCGAGACGATCACCATCTACCGCCACGGGAACTTCCAGGACCTCTGCCGGGGGCCCCACGTGCGCTCCACCGACCAGATCGGCGCGGTCAAGCTGCTCGCCACGTCCGGCGCTTACTTCCGGGGCGACGAGGCGAACGAGATGCTCCAGCGGATCTACGGCACCGCGTTCCGCACCCGGAAGGAGCTGGAGGAGTACCTGGAGCTCCAGGAGCAGGCGCGGGCGCGCGACCACCGCAAGCTGGGCCAGGAGCTGGACCTGTACAGCTTCAACGCCCACGCCCCCGCGTCCCCGTTCTTCCACCCCAAGGGCGCGATCCTCTACCACGGCCTGGTGGACTACATCCGGGAGCGGCACGCGGCGTCGGGCTACGGCGAGGTGATCACCCCGCAGATCCTGGACGTGGAGCTCTGGCACACCTCCGGGCACTGGGCCAACTACAAGGACGCGATGTTCTTCACCGAGTCGGAGGACCGGCAGTTCGCGGTCAAGCCGATGAACTGCCCGACCCACTGCCTGATCTACGGCACGCGGCTGCGCTCCTACCGGGACCTGCCGATCCGCTACGCAGACTTCGGCCGGCTCCACCGCAACGAGCGCTCCGGCGTCACGGCCGGGCTGATGCGGGTGCGGACCTTCTGCCAGGACGACGCCCACATCTTCTGCACCGAGGAGCAGGTGGAAGAGGAGGTCATGGCGGTGGTCCGGACCATCCTCGACATCTACGCGGACTTCGGCTTCACCGACGTGGAGATCGAGATCTCCACCCGACCGGAGAAGTCGCTGGGCACCGACGCGATGTGGGAGCGGGCCGAAGGCGCCCTGAAAGGTGCGCTCGAGAGCCGGGACATCGAGTACCGGATCAACGAGGGCGACGGCGCCTTCTACGGTCCGAAGATCGACTTCCAGGTGAACGACGCCCTGGGCCGCCAGTGGCAGCTCGGGACCGTCCAGCTCGACTACCAGATGCCGGAGCGCTTCGGGCTCACCTACGTGGGCGACGACGGCTCCGAGCACCAGCCGGTGATGATCCACCGGGCGATGCTCGGGTCGCTCGAGCGCTTCCTGGGCATCCTGGTGGAGCACACCGCCGGCGCCTTCCCGGTCTGGCTGGCGCCGGTGCAGGCGGTGATCCTGCCGGTGTCGGCGAAGTTCGTCGGCTACGGCGAGACGGTCCTGGCCCGCCTCGAGGAGGCCGGACTCCGGGCCGAGCTGGACACCCGGGACGAGAAGCTCGGCTTCAAGATCCGCGAGGCCCAGCTCCAGAAGGTGCCCTACATGCTGATCGTCGGCGGCCGGGAGGAAGAGGCCGGGCAGGTCTCGGTCCGCCTGCGGACCGAAGAGGACCTGGGCGGGATGAGCGTGGACGACCTGGTGGCCCGGGTGCGGGAGAGGGCGGCGGAGCGTAGCCAGAAGGTGTGACCGGGTCGCCCGCCCCCTTGCGCCGCCCCGGCCGGTCCGCTATCATTTCCAGCTCGCGCCCAGCGCGCCCGAGCGGAGTCCGCTCGGCACGACCAGAACACCGGCTCAGAACGCCAGCCAGCTCAGAACACCTGCAAGGAAGAGCACGATGCCGAAACAGAAGACCCACCGGGGCGCCGCGAAGCGCTTCAAGATCACGGCCAAGGGGAAGGTCAAGCGTGGCCACTCCATGCACAGCCACATCCTGACCAAGAAGAGCCCCAAGCGGAAGCGCAAGCTCCGCAAGAGCACCCTGGTCCACCCTTCGTTCGAGAAGAAGGTCAAAGAGGTGCTCCACAACTAGTGCTCCGGGTCGGGCTCCGGGCCCGATCGGAACGCACCGAGCTCGCTCATCGATCGACTGAATCCGGCGCCACCGGGGGAAAGAACCTGTCCTCCGGGGCCCATGCCGGGGCCCGCATCGCGGCCCGGCGCTGACCGCTCCCTCCCGGGAGCAGAAACGAGGTTCCCGACATGTCCCGTGTCAAGCGCGGCCCCCACCGCAAGAACAAGCGCAGGAAGATCCTCAAGCTCTCCAAGGGCTATTACGGCAAGAAGCGCAACGCCTACCGCATCGCGCGACAGGCGGTCGAGCGGGCGCTGCGCTTCTCCTACCGGGACCGGCGCCAGAAGAAGCGCGAGCTCCGCAAGCTCTGGATCGTGCGCATCAATGCCGCCTCCCGCCAGAACGGCCTCTCCTACAACCGGTTGATGGGCGGCCTGCGCCGGGCCGGCGTCGAGCTGAACCGCAAGGTGCTGGCCGACATCGCCGTCCACGACGCGGAGGGCTTCGCCGCCATCGTGGAGCTCGCCAAGGAGGGCCTGGAGCTGGAGACGCCCCGCGAAGCACCGAAGAAGGCAGCGCCGAAGAAGCAGGAGACCCGGGCCGCGGCGCCGGCGAAGGCCGCCCCCCCGAAGAAGAAGGCCCCGAAGAAGAAGGCCGAGGAGGCCCCGAAGGGCAAGGCCGAGAAGGCCGAAAAGGCCGCGCCCGAGGCGAAGAAGCCCGCTCCGAAGAAGGCCCCGGCCGAGACGGCCGAGACCCCGTCCAAGTCCGAGCTCCAGTCGATGACCGTCGCCGAGCTCAAGGAGCTCGCCGCGAAGCGGGGCATCGCCGAGAGCGACATCGAAGGCACCGGCGCCAGCGGCAACGTGGTCAAGGCCGACTGGGTCAACGCTCTCGCGGAGTGACCCGATGGGCGCCGACCCGCCTGCCGAAGACGCTCCGAGCCCGGATCGGAAGCCCGAAGAGCTCCTCCCCCGCTTCGAGACGGAGGCCGCCGCGGTCCGCGACCGTGGGCAGTACGAGGAGCTGCGACTGCGCTGGGTCGGCCGCAAGCAGGGCATCGTCCGCTCCCTGCTCTCCCGGATCGGCCGGGTGCCCCCGGAGGAGCGCAAGGACTACGGCCAGGCGGTCAACCGGCTCAAGGAGGCCGTCGAGGAGCGACTGACGGCCGTCGAAGAGGGCATCCGGGCCCGGGAGGCCGAGGCGGACGCGGCGGCCGCCCGGACCGACGTCACCCTGCCCGGCCGGCGTCCCCACCTCGGGACCCTCCACCCGGTGACCCTGGTGGTCCAGGAGATCACCGAGATCTTCGCCGCCCTCGGCTACAGCGTGGCCGAAGGGCCGGAGGTGGAGAGCGACTACCACAACTTCACCGCTCTCAACATGCCCGAGGGCCACCCGGCCCGGGACACCCAGGACACCTTCTTCGTCGAGGGCGGCCAGGTGCTGCGCACCCACACCTCGCCGGTCCAGATCCGGACCATGCTGCAGCGCGAGCCCCCGATCCGGGTGATCTGCCCCGGCCGCGTGTACCGCAACGACAACGACCTGCGCCACTCCCCGATGTTCCACCAGGTCGAGTGCCTGGCGGTGGCGAAGGGCCTGACGATGGGGGACCTCAAGGGGACCCTCGAGGCCTTCATCCACCGCCTGTTCTCGGCCGACACCGGGGTGCGCCTGCGGCCCAGCTTCTTCCCGTTCACCGAGCCGTCGGCCGAGGTGGACATCACCTGCCCGTTCTGCAAGGGCGGCGGATGCGCCACCTGCTCCGGCACCGGCTGGATGGAGATCTGCGGCGCCGGCATGGTCGACCCGCGGGTGCTCCGCGAATGCGGCATCGACCCGGACGTCTACAGCGGCTACGCCTACGGCCTCGGCGTCGACCGGGTGGCGATGATCCGCTACGGCGTCCCCAACATCCGCCAGCTCTTCGAGAACGACGAGCGGTTGCTCCGGCAGGTTCGATAGATGCTCTTCTCCTGTGACTGGCTCTCGGACTACGTGGACCTTCCGGAGGACCGGGGGGAGCTCGCCCGGCTGCTGACCGCCGCCGGGCTCGCAGTCGAGCTCATCGAGGAGACCGACGACGGCGACACCGTCTTCGACATCGACGTGACCACCAACCGGGTCGACGCCATGAACCACCTGGGCCTGGCCCGGGAGGTGGCGGTGGTCACCGGCGCCGCCCTGCGCGAGCCGGAGGACGCCGTCGAGGAGGCCGGCGAGAGTGCCGCCTCCGTGATCCGGGTGGTGATCGACGCCCCGGAGCTCTGCACCCGCTACGCGGCCCGGGTGATCCGGGGGGTGGCCGTGGGCCCGTCACCCGAGTGGATGGCCCGTCGGCTGCGGGCGATCGGCCTGCGCCCGATCAACAACGTGGTCGACGTCACCAACTACGTCCTCTGGGAGATGGGCCAGCCCCTCCACGGCTTCGACCTGGAGGAGATCGGCGGCGGCGAGATCCGCGTCCGCCGGGCGGCGCGGGGCGAGAAGGTGGTGACCCTCGACGAGGTGGAGCGGGAGCTCGAGCCGGACATGCTGGTGATCGCGGACGCCTCGAAGGCGGTCGCCCTGGCCGGGGTCATGGGCGGCCACGACACCGAGGTCACCGAGGGCACCGAGGACGTCCTCCTGGAGAGCGCCTGGTTCGACCCCCTGTCCGTGCGCCGCACGGCGAAGGCCCTGGGCATGCACACCGACGCCTCCCACCGCTTCGAGCGGGGAGCGGACCCGGAGGTCCAGGCCCGGGCGGCCTCCCGGGCGGCGCGGCTGATCGCCGAGACCGGCGGCGGAACCGTCCTGGCCGGGGTCGTCGACGAGGTGGCCGCCACGCACGCGACCCGCCACCGGACGCCGACCATCCCCCTCGACCTGGACCGGCTGGACGCGTTCGCCGGCGTCGCGATGCCCGAGGGCAAGCCGGAAGAGTGGCTCACGGGCCTGGGCTGCACGGTCGAGCGCACCGGCGGGCGGACCTTCGAGGTGACGATCCCCTCCTGGCGGCTCTCCGACCTGGAAGAGACGGCGGACCTCTACGAGGAGGTCCTGCGCATCCACGGCTACGACGACGTCCCGTCGACGCTGCCCTCTCTGGGCGAGCCGGACGCTCCCCCCACGCCGCTCCAGGAGCTGCGCCGGCGGCTGCGGCGCGAGCTGGCCGGCTGCGGCTACGCCGAGGCGATCAACTGGGCGTTCCACTCCCACGAGGAGGCCGAGCGCTATCCGGCCCTGGGGGAGGGCGCCGCGGGCGAGCGGCCGGTGGAGCTGACCAACCCGCTCTCCGAGCTCTACGCGGTGATGCGCCGCTCGCTGCTCCCGGGGCTGGTGGCCAGCGCGC
>JASFUJ010000106.1:0-7940 GCA_050050355.1 Acidobacteriota bacterium | reverse complement strand
GCCCGCGTCGAGGCCAGCCGGCTCTCCCGGATCCGGCGCTTGCGGGACGCGGTCCAGCGCCCCCCGGCCACGCTCTCGCCGGCCAGGTTCACCACCGCGCGAGCGCCCTCCAGCTCCGCGCCCCAACCCTCCGGGGTCTCCCCGTCCCAGCCCACCGCCCGCGCCCCGGGAGGCAGCCCTTCCACCCGCTCCGGCGACCGGGAGAGGACCACGACCTCGTACCCCGCTCCCGTCAGGTGCTCGGTCAACGCCGACCCGATCAGCCCGGATCCTCCGGTGATCAGAACGCGTCCGTCGTCAGTCATGGGGAGAGTCTAACGCCTCCTCGGACCAGCCCACGAGCTCGACTCCCGGGCCCGGGCCGAGGCGGCGGAGGAGCTCCGCGATCGTCACCCCCTCCGGCGGCACCCGAAGATCGGGTGCCACGGCCGCCAGGGGCTCGAGCATGAACCGGCGCTCGGCGAGCCGGGGGTGGGGAAGGGTCAGCTCGGGAGCCGTGCTGACCCGGTCTCCGTAGAGCGTCAGGTCGACGTCCAGCGTGCGGGGCCCGAAGCGCTCGCTGCGCCTGCGGCCGGCGGCGAGCTCCAGGGCCTTGGCCAGGGCCAGAACGGCGTCCGGGCCGAGAGAGGTCCGGCCGAGGACGGCGGCGTTGAGGAATGGGGGTTGCGACGAGGGCGGCACGGGGGCCGTGCGGTAGAGGGGGGAGACCCGGAGAGGGCCGAAGACCCGGCGGAGCCGCTCGATCGCCGCCGCCAGGCTCGCCTCGGCGTCGCCCCGGTTGGCTCCGAGCGACAGGGCGACGAGGTGGCCCGGTCGGCGCGCGTGGGGAGCCGAGGGGTCAGTCGTCGTTCTCGTCGTCGTCGTCGTCCTCCTCGTCCTCGTCGTAGTCCTCGTCGAGGTCTTCGAGATCTGCGTCTTCGAGGCCTTCGAACTCTTCGTCGTCCAGATCCTCGTCGTCGAGATCGTCGGAGTCCGCCTTGCCGTCGTCGTCGGGCGTGGGCTCCGGAGGGTCGGCCTGCGCCGCCTGCTCGGATTCCTGGCTCTTCTTCGGTTTGCGGCGACCTTTCGCCTTGGTCTGCTTCTCCTCGTCGTCGGCGACCGGCGTGTCGCAGCGGGGACAGGCCGGGCTCGGCTTGCCCAGATCGTAGAACTTGGCACCGCATTCGGAGCACTCGTGTTTTTTTCCGAGTTCCGGCATGTATCGAACTCCTTGTGGGACCGCTCGCCTGTTGGGGCGCGAAGGTAGCACCAGGGCCGGTGGCTGTCAACAATTCGGAGGATCTCCGGGGCCCCTCCGGACCGAGCACCGGGTCACGCTCCGCGGGATCCGATGCACTGGTAGGATGTGCGCGGAATCGTGGGGCCGGTGCGCCGGTCCTCGCGCGATTTCGTGTAGGGTGCTCGAACCACGGAGCAGGGTCGGCGCGGCAGCCCGGCCGATGACGCCAGGTCGGACCGGCAGCCGCCGGGGCCGACACGACGAGTGAGATCAACGATTCCGGGAGGATCCCCGAATGGATCAGTGGGAACGCGAAGACACGACGATTTACAAGGTGGTCATCAACCACGAGGAGCAGTATTCGATCTGGCCGGCCGACCGGGAAAATCCCCTCGGGTGGAAGGACGTCGGCAAGAGCGGCACCAAGCAGGAGTGCCTCGACTACATCGAAGAGGTCTGGACCGACATGCGTCCCCTGTCGCTGCGCAAGAAGATGGAGGAGATGGAGAAGGAAGAGAAGGCAAAGAACGGGTGAGTGACCGCTGGCTCAAGATCTTCCGGCCGCGGCCCGATGCGTCGTTGCGGCTGTTCTGCTTCCCCTATGCCGGGGGCGGAGCGTCCGTCTACCGCCTGTGGCCGGACCTGCTCCCGAAGGCGGTCGAAGTGTGCTCCGTCCAGCCACCGGGCCGCGAGTCGCGGTGGCGTGAACAGGCGTTCCAACGCATGGAGCCGTTCGCCGACGCCGCCGCGGAGGGTCTCGCCGATCACCTGAGCGCCCCGTTCGCCTTCTTCGGTCACAGCATGGGGGCCGCCCTGGCCTTCGAGGTGACCCGGCGGCTGATGCGGGGCGGCGGGCCGCTGCCGCTCCATCTGTTCGTCTCCGGTCGCCGCGGACCCCGGACCGCCGACCGGGAGAAGCACATCCACCAGCTTCCGCGGGACGAGTTCATCGAGGCGATCCGGGGCTACAGCGGCACTCCGGAGGAGGTGCTCCAGCACGAGGAGCTGATGGAGCTCGTCGAGCCTCTGCTGCGCGCCGACTTCTCGGTCTCCGAGACCTACGAGTACACCCCGGACCCCGAGCCGCTCCCGGTGCCGATGACGGCGCTCGGGGGAGTCCGCGACGAGGACGTCTCGGAGGAGGAGCTGGCCGCCTGGGAGCAGGAGACGGCGGGTCCGTTCCGGAAGGTCCTGTTCGACGGCGGGCACTTCTTCCTCACCGAGCGCAGGGACGAGGTGCTGGACGTCGTGCGGAGCGAGCTGGACGCGTTGCTGGCGACCCGGTAGGTTCCTCCGGTGGTCCGCGACGCAGACACCTTGCCCATCCGCTCTCCGTGGCCCGTCGGCGAGCCGGCGGCTCCGGTCGGCGATGGGGCCGACGATGGGATCGGCGACGGGACGGTCCGGATCTGGCTTGCCGACCTGGACCGTCCGCCGCTGCCCGCCGAGCATCTGGAGAGGCACCTGTCGTCCGACGAGCGCGCCCGCGCCGCGCGCTTCCGTTTCGACGTCCACCGGCGCCGCTTCGCCACCGGCCGGGGGCTGCTGAGGGAGCTCCTCGGCCGCCTCCTCGGCGCGGCTCCGGCGTCGCTGTCCTTCGCCTACGGCGCGAAGGGCAAGCCCAGCCTGCCCGGGAGCGGCCTCGGCTTCAACCTCTCCCACTCCCAGAACGCCGCGCTGCTGGGCGTGTGCCGGGGCCGGGAGCTGGGCGTCGACATCGAGCACATGCGCCGGCTCGACGACGCCGCGGGGCTGGTGGAGCGGTTCTTCGCGCCCCGCGAGCGGGAGATCTACGCCGGCCTGCCGGGGCCGGAGCGGCTGGCCGGCTTCTACACCGGCTGGACCCGCAAGGAGGCGTACGTCAAGGCCCGGGGCGACGGTCTGTCGCTCCCGACCACCGCGTTCGAGGTGGAGATGGCACCCGGGAGCCGGGCGCGGCTGCTCCGTTTCGAGGAGGAGCCGGACGAGGTCGGCCGGTGGACCCTGGCGGGCCTGGAGCCGGCGGACGGGTTTCTCGGGGCGGTCGCCGTCGAGGCTCCGTCCGGGGAGCAGGGGCCCGGGGAGGATGAGCTGGAGCCGCTGCCCGGGTTCTGGGCGGCCCGGTCCGCCGGCTGACCCCGGGACGAGCGAAATACTCGGGTGCCCGGACCGGTTGTTGATCATTGTTCCGCGCACTCCGTTCACCGACCTTCACGAAGGCCACGGCTCATGACCCGATCCATCCTCCGCGTCGCTCTCTTCGTCTGTCTGCTCTGCGGTCCGTTCGCCGGCTGGATCGCGACCGCTTCCGCCGCGGCCTCGACGCCGCCGGACCCGGACGCGGCGGGCCTGTCGAGCGGGGAGCGGCTGGACGCCCTGTTCGACCGCGTCAAGCTGGAGCAGAAGCAGCTCCAGTCGCTCGAAGCGCGGTTCGTGCAGCGCAAGGAGAGCGAGCTGTTCGTGAAGCCGGAGGAGGCCCGCGGGACCTTCTCCTTCCTCGCTCCCCACCGGGTGCGCTGGGAGTTCCTCGAGCCGGATCCGATGGTGGTGGTGATCGACGAGGACACCATGACCACCTGGTACCGGGACCTGGAACGGGCCGACGTGATGCAGATCGGCCGCTACTCGGAGCAGGTCTTCAAGTACATGGGGGCCTCCGGGTCGCTGGAGACCCTGCTCGACTACTTCCGGGTCGAGGTGACCTTTCCCGAGGCGGCCGGCGAGCCCTACCGGCTCACGCTGGATCCGCGCTATCCGCGCATCGCCAAGCGGATCCGGGTGATGGACGTCTGGATCGACCGGGAGAGCTACGTTCCGGTGCGCCTGCGCTACGTCGAGCCCGGCGGGGACGTCACCGAGTACCGGTTCTCGGACCTGCAGGTGAACGCGGACATCCCGGCCGACCGGTTCGAGCTCGACCTGCCGGCGGGGGTCGACCGCGGCCGGACCTCCGCCTCGCAGCCGTCGCCCTAGGAGCCTGCGCGGCAGGATCCCGGCTCCTTGCTCTCCTTCGAGATCACCGCGACCGACGGTCCGGCCCGCAACGGCCGCCTGGCGACGCCCCACGGGGTCGTGGAGACCCCCGCGTTCATGCCGGTGGGGACCCTGGGCGCGGTCAAGGGCGTCCCCCCCGACACCCTGGAGTCCCTCGGGGCCCAGGTGATGCTCTCCAACCTCTACCACCTGACCCTGCGCCCCGGGATCGGCCTGATCGAGGAGCTCGGCGGGCTCCACGCGTTCACCTCCTGGCCGGGGCCGATCCTCACCGACAGCGGTGGCTACCAGGTGTTCAGCCTGGCCTCCCGGCGCGAGATCGACGACGACGGCGTCTCGTTCCGCAGCCACCTGGACGGGCAGTCGCTCCGGTTCACGCCGGAGGGGGTCGTGGACCGGCAGCGCAGGCTGGGGGTGGACGTGGCGATGGTCCTGGACGAGTGCACGCCCTGGCCGGTGTCGGAGGAGGAGGCCGCGGCGTCGCTGGAGCGGACCGGCCGGTGGGCCCGCCGCTGCCGCGACGAGTGGGAGCGGCGGCCGGTCGGCCGGGGCGCCGGCGGGCTGTTCGGGATCGTCCAGGGCAGCGGCTTCCGCGCCCTGCGCGAGCGCGCCGCCGTCGAGCTCGTGGAGCTCGACTTCGACGGCTACGCCATCGGGGGCGTGAGCGTGGGCGAGCCCGGACCGCTCCGCCGCCGGGCGGTCGAGTGGACCGCGCCGCTGCTGCCCACCGACCGGCCCCGCTACCTCATGGGCATGGGAACCCCGGCGGACATCCTCCACGCGGTGCGCCAGGGGGTCGACCTGTTCGATTGCGTGCTGCCGGCGCGCAACGCCCGACACGGAAACCTGTTCACCCGGGGCGGCGTGGTGAAGCTCAAGAACGCCCGCTACCGGGACGATCCGCTGCCCCCCGATCCGGCCTGCGGGTGCCCCACCTGCCGCCGGGTCAGCCGGGCGCTGCTCGCCCATCTGATCCGCTCCCGCGAGATCACCGGCATGGTGCTCGCCACGATCCACAACCTGAGCTTCTACCTTGACTTCATGGCCGAGATTCGCCAAGCTACCGCGTCCGGAGCCCTCGCGGCGCTCAGTGATCCCGTCACCCCCGAACCCCCGACCGATGACCCGGTTGAAGCGCGGCAATCGTGATGAGGAACGGGTTCGCTCGTGCCCGGCGGCTTCCGGTGGCGACGTCCGGTAGAGTCGGGCGGTGCCCGGCCGGGCTCCGCGCGCTCAGTCGCGCTCAGTTGGTTCGAGCCTTCGCGCAGTGAGCACGCAGTGAGCAGGAGAGGCCAGGTAGGCGAAAATCCAGGGAGGAAGGTAGGAACCCGATGACCTCAGCGATCCAGGCGATCCAGGTGCTGCCGGCACTGCTGCAACAGGCCCCGGGGGGCCTCGGTCCGATGCTCGCCCAGCTCGCGCCGTTCGTCCTCATCTTCATCATCTTCTGGGTGCTGCTGATCCAGCCGGCCCGGCGCCGGCAGAAGGCGCACCAGCAGATGCTCGAGGAGCTCAAGCGCGGGGACAGGGTGGTGACCAACGGCGGTCTCCACGGCGAGGTCGCCGGCATCGAGGGCGGCGTGGTGTTCCTCAAGATCTCCGACAACGTCAAGGTCCGCGTCTCCAAGTCGGCCGTCGCCGGCCTCCAGGGTGAAGCGGAGCAGGGGGAGGCCAAGTCATGAACCGCAATCTGCTCTGGCGCGGGATCCTGATCCTGCTGATCGTCGGCATCCTCGGCGTCTCGGCCTACCCGCTGGACGAGAAGCTGAAGCTCGGCCTCGACCTGCGGGGTGGGATGCACCTGGTCCTCAAGGTCCTCACCGGCGACGCGCTGCGCGCCGAGACCGAGACCGACATGGAGCGGGCCGCCCGTCTGCTCCGGGACGAGGGGGTCTCGGCGGTCGACGCCTCCAGGGTCTCGGACACCTCGTTCGAGCTCAACGGCGTTCCCGAGTCCCGGGACGACACCGTGGACACGATCGCCGACGACTATCTCGGCCGCTGGCACTGGAGCCGTGACGGCGATCGGCTGGTGTTCGAGATGCGGGACGAGTTCTCGAACGAGACCCGCCGCCTGGCGGTCTCCCAGGCGATCCAGACCATCCGCAACCGGGTCGACGCCTACGGCGTGTCGGAGCCGGTGATCGCCGCCCAGCCGGAGAAGGAGCGGATCGTGGTCCAGCTTCCGGGCGTGGACGATCCGGAGCGGGTCAAGGACCTGATCAAGAGCACGGCGTTCCTCGAGTTCCGGATCGTCGACTGGCCCGGCGGCGGCGGCGCCTCCAGCCGGGAGGAGATCCTCGCCCACTACGGCGGGGAGCTTCCGGACGACGTGGAGATCCTGGTCCAGGAGGTCCGGGACCAGGAGACCAAGCAGGTGGTCGGCGAGAGCTACTTCGCGGTGGAAGCGACCGCCGAGGTCACCGGGCGGGACTTGAAGAACGCCCGCCCGAGCCGGGGCCAGTTCCAGGAGCCGGTGGTCCAGTTCAGCATGAACGCCGAGGGCGCCGAGAAGTTCGGCAAGCTCACCGGCGAGAACGTGAACCGGCCGCTGGCCATCGTCCTGGACGGCAAGGTGGTCTCCGCCCCCAACATCAACAGCCGGATCACCGACAGCGGCGTGATCGAGGGGCAGTTCACCCAGCAGCAGGTGCAGGACCTGGTGACCACCCTGCGCTCCGGTGCGCTGCCCGCGGGCATCGAGTACCTGGAGGAGCGCACCGTGGGGCCGTCCCTGGGCCAGGACTCGATCGAGCAGGGGCTGCGGGCCGGCCTGATCGGCGGTGCCCTGGTGGTGCTGATCATGCTGATCGTCTACCGCCTCACGGGGGTCAACGCCGTCGTGGCGCTGGCGCTCAACGTCGTGCTGGTGTTCGGCGCGCTCGCCTACTTCGGGGCCACGTTGACCCTGCCGGGCATCGCCGGGATCATCCTGACCATCGGCATGGCGGTGGACGCGAACGTGCTGGTGTTCGAGCGGATCCGGGAAGAGCTCCACAAGGGCCGGACCGTGAAGTCGGCGATCGCCAACGGCTTCGACAAGGCCCGGTCGTCGATCTTCGACGCCAACATCACGACCCTGATCGCCGCCCTGTTCCTGTTCCAGTTCGGCACGGGACCGATCCGCGGGTTCGCCGTGACCCTGTCGATCGGCATCATGTCGTCGATCTTCACCGCGCTGTTCGTCAGCCGCTGGATCTTCGACCTGCTCACCTCGCGCCGGGGCAGGATCGAAAAGATTTCCATCTGAGAGACATCGGGGCCGGAAGGGCCGATCACGAGTCGAGGAGAAGGGGATGGAGCTTCTACGCGATACCGACATCGACTTCATGAAGTACCGCAAGGTCTTCGTGATCGTCTCCGTCGCGCTGGTCTTGACCGCCGTCATGGCGGTGTTCGTCCACGGCAAGCTGAACGTGGGCATCGACTTCGCCGGCGGCACGCAGCTCACGCTGCGCTTCCAGGACCAGCCCGAGGTCGACGACATCCGGAGGCTCCTGGCGGGGGCGGGGTACGACGACGCCCAGATCCAGCGCTTCGGCGAGGAGAGCGTGAACGAGGTGATGATCAAGACGCCGCTCGTAGAGGGCAGCGAGGAGGGCAGCCAGGAGGGGGTCCTCCAGGCCCTGGACGACCGGTTCAACCCGGACGTCGGGTTCGACCTCAACCGCTCGGGCGCCGAGGCCCTGGCCGATCTGCTGCTCCAGCGGGATCCCGAGGGCCTGGCGGCCGAGGGCGAGGAGGCCGC
>JASFUJ010000105.1:0-7979 GCA_050050355.1 Acidobacteriota bacterium | reverse complement strand
TCCCAGGATTGCGTCAACGCCGAGAGGCTCTCCGCGAAGACGAACGGCTCTCCCGTGCCGTAGTCGTAGCGCAGACCGACGCGGTACCGGAGCCGGGTTTCGGCCACCCGGGTGTAAGCCGCCTTCGCCTCGGCGATCCTTTCGCGCTCTTTCAGCAGAGCGTTGAGTCGCCGTCGGATTCCCTCCTGGAGCTCGATGTCCACTTCGAGCTCGAGCTCGAGGCGGCCCCGGTCGCGAATCTCCTGCAGGCCCCGCTCTCCGAAGCCCCAGGGCGCATGGAACGCCTCGAGGATCCGGCCCCGGTGGATCGCCGGATCGAACGCCTTCTTCAGGCTGTCCGCCTCCGCGAGCTGGGACAGGAGGTTGAACGCATCGAGGAGGTTCGACTTGCCCGCGTCGTTCGGTCCGAAGATCGCGGTCTGATGATCCGCCTCCAGCTCGGCGTCGACGAAGGACTTGTAGTTCTTGAGGCGGATCTTGCGGAGCATGCGGCGCTCTCGGAGGTTGGAAGGGTCCGGCCGTTCGTATCCTACACTCCGAACCCCGCCTCCGCGTCGCCTCGCCCGCCCCCCGTCACCGTTCCAGCAGCACCGCCGCGGCGTCGATCCGCTCGGCGTAGGCGCGGAGCACGTCGGCGGTCCGGTGGATCTGCTCTTCGACCTGGTCCCAGCGCCGCTGCTCGATGGCCTCGCGGACGGTGGGGAGGGTCTTGACGCCGTAGCCGGTGTAGAAGCCGGGGGCGTAGACGTGGTGCACGTACCAGGGGCGGTCGGGGAGGCCCTCCGGGCGGGTGAGGGTGCGCTCGGCGCCGCGGAGCAGGCGGTTGACCTCGTTCCGGGTGTCGGCGGGCAGCGGATCTTCTCTCCCGGCCAGCGCCTCCACCGCCCGGTCGTACCGGCTCGCCGCTTCGCTCACCCGGGCGACGGCGTTCTGGAGCGGGGCGAAGGCCAGGAACGGGACCGGGTCCTTGCGCTCCGGCGGGAGGAGGGTCTCGGTGGGATCGGCGAAGAGCTCCCAGACGCCGTCGTCGATCCGCCGGTTGTGGGCCTCGGTCTCCTTGCGCATGGCGTCGGTGCGGGTCATGAGGTCGTCCAGGTAGCCGGCGTAGGTCTCGGCGGCGTTGCCGAAGCGCAGCGGCAGCAGGTCGGCGTTGGCGAGCCGCAGGGTGAGCCGGCCGGCGGTGGAGACCATGGCGGCGCCGTAGAGGTAGCCGGGGTCCATGAACCGCTGGTAGTGGTCGATGGAGTCGTAGGCCGAGTGGTACTGGCCGTAGTCGCCGTGGCCGCCGAAGCCCAGGTTGAGGGAGGCGATGCCCAGGTGCTGGAGGAAGGGGGTGTAGTCGGAGCCGGAGCCGAGGGCGTCGATGCGAAGATCAGCCCGCTCCCGCAGCTCGGCGCGGGTCTCCTCGTCGCCGGTCGCCCGGAGCGCGGCCCGGTGGCGCTCGGCGAGGGTGGCGCCGGTGTCCGGGTCGGGGACCTCGGCGGCGACCTGGTTCACCAGCCGCTCCAGGGAGTGGCTGCCGCCGGCGCCGAAGAAGCCGCGGCCGTAGCCGTCGGTGTTGATGTAGGCCACGGCCTTCTCGCGCAGCGCGTCGGCGTGGGTCTCGGCCCATTCGGTGGAGCCGATCAGGCCCTCCTCCTCGGCGCCCCAGCCGGCGTAGACGAGGGTCCGCTTCGGTGGGTGGCCGGCGCGGGCCAGCTCGGCGACCACGCGGGCCTCTTCGAGCACGGTCACCATGCCGGAGACCGGGTCCGCGGCGCCGTTGACCCAGGCGTCGTGGTGGTTGCCGCGGAGCACCCACTCGTCCGGCAGCTCGGCGCCCGGCCAGCGGGCGATCACGTCGTAGACCGTGGTCATCCGCCAGTCGAAGTCGAGCGCCAGGCGGACCTTCGCCGGGCCGGGGCCCAGGTGGTAGGTGAGCGGCAGGGCTCCGCGCCAGGCCTCCGGCGCCACCGGGCCGCCGAGGGCCTCGAGCAGCGGCAGCGCGTCTGACCAGGGGATCGGCAGGACCGGGATCTCGGTGATGGTCGGGGCGTCCTCGATGTTCTCGATGGGGTCCGCCGGCGTCCGCTGGACCCCCGCCACCGAGCCCCGGCCGGGGGTGGTCGGGTCCCCGGCGTAGCGTGGCATGTCCATCACCGAGCCCCGCTGCCCGGAGTGGCGGTTGCGGTAGCCGCCCTCGGGGTAGGCGTCGCCCACGAAGTAGCCGTCGTCCCGCGGATCGGAGTAGAGGATGCAGCCCACCGCGCCGTGCTCGGCGGCCACCTTCGGCTTGATGCCCCGCCAGGAGCCGCCGTAGCGGGCGATCACCAGCTTGCCCGCGACGTCGATCCCCCGGCGCGCCAGCTCCTCGTAGTCGTCCGGCACACCGTAGTTGACGTAGACCAGCTCGCCGGTCACGTCGCCGGCGGCGGAGTAGGCGTTGTAGAGCGGGAGCTGCTCGTCCTTCTGGCCGGACGTCGAGTCCTCCGGGATCGCCGGCTCGTCGATCGCCGCCGTGTACGGCTCCGGCTCCAGCATCTCGACGGTCCGCGCGGTGGGCACCGGGAAGGGCACCAGGAACTCCTCGATCTCGGTCTCGTAGCCCCACGAGTCGAAGAGCCCGGCCATGAACCGGGCGTTCTCCCGGTCCCAGGGAGAGCCCAGGTGGTGGGGCCGGGCGGCCAGGCGCTCCATCCAGGCGCGGAGGTTGTCCTTGTCGACGAGGGCGTCCAGGCGGCGCTCCAGGTCGCGCTGGGCGGCGGAGCCCTCGGCGGTGAAGCCGAGGAGGGGAGCGTCGCCGTCCGATGCCGCCGCGGCGGCCGGGGCCGCGAGCAGGGTGGATGCGGCGAGCAGGACGGATGCGGCGAGCAGGGCGAGCAGGACGAGCGGGGCCGCCACCGGGCGGGTCGGGGTCGGGATCATGGATCTCCTCCGTGAGGAACGTGGTTGCCGTTCGATCCCGGAGAATAGCAGCGTCCGGTGGCGGCCGGGGAGGCCGCGGGGGCTCAGAGCTCCGCGCGCAGGCCGACCACGAAGGTCCGGCCGGGCGTGGTGAACCCGTTGACCTCCTCGTAGTCCTCGTCGAGCAGGTTGTCGACCCGGGCGTAGGGCCGGACGTGCTCGCCGAGGCGGAGCTCACCGGCCAGGTCCAGGCGCTCGTAGTCGTCCATGGGCGCCCCGTCGGAGTCGATCCGGTCCGCCACGGCGAGGACCGTCGCGCTCAGCCGGAGCCGGCCCGTGGGCCGGGTCGTCACCTGGAGGCTGCCCCGGTGCTCCGGCCGGCGCGCCAGGGGTTCGCCGGTGGCCCGGTCCTCGGTCTCGTTCCAGGTGTAGGCGGCCGCCAGGCTCCAGCCGGGGGCCGGGTCCGCCTCGGCGGTGAGCTCCACCCCCCGGGACTCGGCCCGGGCCACGTTCTGGAAGGTGAAGGTCGTCGAGTCGAACAGGATCAGCTCGTCGAGCTCGTTGCCGAACCCGGTGAGGTCGAGGCGCAGCCGGCCGTCCAGGAAGAACCGCTCCACCCCCAGGTCCCAGCCTTCACTCGACTCGGGCTCCAGGTCCGGGTTGCCCGCCTGGGGGAAGAAGAGCTCGTTGAACGTGGGCACCCGGAACCCGGTACCGAAGCTGCCGTGGAGGCGGGTCCCGCGGCCGGGGAAGCGGAGCGAGGCGGTCGTCCGGTAGGTGGTCTCGGCGCCGAAGTCCGAGTAGTCGTCGTGGCGCAGGCCCGCCGTCAGGAAGAGCCGGTCCCGCCACGACCACCGGTGGTTGGTGAAGACCGAGGAGAGGTCGATCGTCTCGTCGAAGGCGCCGGGGTTCTCCGCCTCGCGGCGCTCGAAGGTGGCGCCGGCCAGGAGGCGGTTGCTGGAGCCGAGCCGCAGGTCGCTCCGGGTGGAGACCTCGCTCACCCGGGTGCGGACCTCGAAGTTGTGGAACGGCGTGTCCGGGTCCTCGGCCACCAGGTCCTCCTCCACGGTGCCGACGGTCAGCTCCTGGCGCCAGGACGGGGTGATCGGCTTCGACAGCTCGACGGAGGTCTGGGTGAGCTCGCGGGTCTGGACGTAGTTGGGGTCGTCCGTGGGGCCGACCCCGAAGGTGAATCCGTCGAGGCCGGTCTCGGAGTCCACGCGGCGGGCGGTCAGGGTCGCCCGGCCGTCGCCGAGGAAGGTGGCGCCGAGGCGGCCGGAGACGGTCGTGTTCTCCCACGGGTCGTCCTCGGTGTTGCCGCGGCGCTCGCTCGCGGTCGAGACCCCGTCCATCTCCCGGCGGGCGGCGGTCACGCTGTAGGCGAAGCGGTCGCCGCCGCCCCGCACCGAGCCCCGGACGGCGGTGAGGCCCAGGCTTCCGGCTTCGGTCGCGGCGTCGGCGGCGAAGCCTTCACCCCCCGCCCGGGTGGTGATCGACACCACGCCGCCGATGGCTTCGGACCCGTAGAGGACGCTCTGGGGCCCCCGGAGGATCTCGATCCGCTCCACGTTGTCCAGGGTCAGGTCGGCGAAGTCGAAGGAGCCGACCGCCGGGCTGTTGAGCCGCACGCCGTCGAGCAGGACGAGTGTGTGCCCGGAGCTGGCGCCGCGCAGGAAGACGCTGGCGGTGCGGCCCGGGCCGCCGGTCTGGGACGCCTCGAGCCCCGGCACGGTGCGCAGCAGCTCGAGGACCGTGGTGACCTGCCGGCGCTCGATCTCCTCGCGGTCCAGGACGGTGACGGAGCTGCCCGCCTCCTGGGCCGGCTCCGGGATCCGGTCGGCGGTGACCACGATCTCCTCTTCGAGCCGCAGGTCCGCGGGCGTCTCGTCGGACGGTTCTCGGGGATCGGCGGAGGCCCGGGCGGCGGGCACGGTGAGCAGGGTGACGACGGTGAGGAGCGCCGGTGCGATCGCGACCGGCGCCGGGCGACGGCGAAGGGGCATGACAGGCTCCTTTCCCTCCCTCGGGGAACATGGTCGAGCTGTCGGCCTCCAGGCAGGTCTCCTGGCTCACGGTCGTCCTACTCGCCGCGCCTTCCCATCCGCACGGTGCGCGGACAGTGGCTTCGTTGCGGCTTTCGTCCCGATCACAGTCGCGGGGCGGCGGGAGATTCGCACTCCCTTCCCTCGATCCCGGGGCCGTTCGATGGTCCGGCCACTGTGTCAGTCGTTTCCGGGGCTGTCAAGGTGCGGGCTGGCCCGTGGCCCGCTCGAGGAGCTCCAGGAAATCCCGGCGGAACTTCGCGTGGTCCTCCTCGCGGATGTACATCATGTGGCCCGCCTCGTAGTAGGCCACCCGGAGGTTGTCGGCGATCTCGGGCTCGAGCTCCATGTGGTCGACCGTGTAGTCCGACGCGAAGTAGGGGGTGGCGAAGTCGTAGTAGCCGCTCATCACCAGCACCTGGAGGCTCGGGTTCTCGGTCATGGCCCGGCGCAGGGTCTCGGCCACGTCCAGGTACTTGTTGGTCCAGGTCTCCCGAAAGGTGCCGGGGTGGTAGTTCCAGGGCCAGACCTCCCGGGCCAGGTGGCGGAAGGGCAGATCGCTCTCCAGGCCGAGCTCGGTGCGCAGGTAGTCGTTGAGCAGGGAGACGTAGTAGGCGTCCACCACCGCGCCGGCCGGGTCGAACTCGAAGGTCTCGCCGGCGGCGTCGCGGTCCCGGCCGGTGAAGCGGGAGTCCAGGCGGCCGAGGGTCTTGCGCTCGTCGCGGAGCAGCTCCTTGTAGAACCGCTGGTCCACGATCCGCAGGTTGCTCTGCTTCACGTACTCCTCGGACAGGCCGGTGTACTCGGCGACCCGGGCGGCGATCCGGTCGCGCTCGTCCGCCGGCAGGTCGCGGCCCATCATGAGCGCCGTGGCGTACTCGCCGCGGGCGAACTCCTCGACCTCGTCCAGGGTGGCGCGCAGGTCGCCGGACAGGCGCTCGGAGAGCTTGCCGTGGTACCAGGCGGCCGCGGCGTAGCTGGGCAGGTAGTTGACGTAGGGCAGGTCGTTGCCGGTGGCGAAGATCTGGGTCTGCCAGTTGAGCACCGACGAGATCAGGGCGACGCCGTTGAAGTACATCCCGTAGCGCTCCTGCAGGTGGCCCACCAGGCCCGCCGAGCGGGTCGTGCCGTAGCTCTCGCCGGCCAGGAGCTTGGGCGAGCTCCAGCGGCCGTTGCGGGTCAGCCAGAGGCGGATGAGCTCGCCCACCGACTCCACGTCGTGCCGGAAGCCGTGGAACTGGCCGGCGTCCTCGCCCGGGGCGGGGCGGCTGTAGCCGGTGGAGATCGGGTCGACGAAGACCAGGTCGGTGGCGTCCAGGACGGAGTAGGGGTTGTCCTCCAGGTACCCCGGGGGCGGGCCGTCCGGGAAGCCCTCCGGGTCCAGGTGGGCCTTCTTCGGGCCGAAGGCGCCCAGGTGGACCCAGACCGAGGCGGCGCCGGGGCCGCCGTTGAAGGAGAAGGTGACCGGCCGGTCGGCGGGGTCGTCCACGTCGCTCCGGGTGTAGGCCACGTAAAAGATCGACCCCTTCGGCTTGCCGTCTTCGGCGGTCAGGAGCAGGTTGCCCGCGGTCGCGGTGTAGGGGACGGTCTCGCCGTCGATCTCGATCTCGTGCTCGGTGACGGACTGCACCTCGTCCACCAGCTCCTTGCGCACCTGCCACTTCGCGGCCTCGGCCTCGAGCGGGGTCTCGCCGGAGCCCTGGTCGCCGGCGGACCCCGGGCCCATGTGCTGGGCCAGGCCCGGGGCGCTGCCGACGAGCGTCGCGACGAGCAGGGCAAGGCACAAGACCGGGGACGAGAGCCTCGATGCGAGCGCGGAGGGCGTGGGGGAGGGGACGGCGGACGGCGTGGAAGGCTGAGGGGTCGCAGGCATGGTCTATCCTCTCGAGTCGGTCGGTCCGGAAGCCGGTCCGGAAGAAGGCGTGTCGCCGAAGGCTTCGGACGGCAGAATAGCAGGGACGCGGCCGCGGACGGCCGCGCCACGAGCTGCTAAAATCCTCCGTCCAGCGCCCGTACGGAACCGTCCCATGAGCTCCGATTCCCAGCTTCGACCCGGCGAGAGCCGAGCCGGTGATCCCCGATCAGGTGAGCCCCGAGCCGCCGCGAGCCGGCCCGAGCCGTCACCGACCCCGTTCGAACGGCTGGTCCGGATCCTGAGGGCGGGCGGGGGCTCCGCCGACGGTCCCGACCTGGGCGCACTCGCGGAGCTGGGAGCCCCGTCCACCCTCGACCGTCTGCTGCGGGCGGCGCTGGTGGCGGCCGTCCGCCGGGGGCCGTCCTCGGAACGGGAGGGTTGGGGGCCGGCGCGGCTCCTGGACGCGGCGGAGCGGGGCGCGGGCGCCGGCGCCGTGCCGGCCTCGACCGCTCCGCGGCTGCGGGCGACCCTGGCGGAGCTCGAGGCGGAGCTCCACGACCGATGCCTCTGGGATCCTTCCACCTCCCTCTGGTGGCACCCCCTGCCGCCGCCGGGGCCGATGGAGGCGATCTGGCGGACGCTGGAGGAGCGGTTCTCGGAGGATGCACCAGGAGCCGATCCGGAGAGACTCGCCGGGCTCGGCGGAGCGCTCCCGGGCCGGGCCGGCGCCGGGTCGCCCGGCTGGCTCGTGCTCCCGTCGGCCCTCCCCGAGGCCGTCGCGCGCCGGGTCCACCGGGAGCTGGTCGCCGCGGAGGAAGCCGGCGTTCTGGCGCTCGCGCGGGGCGGCGTGGGCGCCGGCGACCGCGCGTCCGAGGTCCGGACCGACCGGGTGACGTACCGGTCCGGCCTGGAGCCGGAGCTCCTGCAGGAGGCTCCGGCGGTTGCGGTGCTCGTCCAGTGGCTGCTGGGCCGGCTGCCGGAGCGGGTGGGGGCGTTCTCCCCCTCCGGATCCGGTTCCGCCCTCCACGCTCCGGCCACGGCGATGCTCGCCCGCTACCGGGCGCCCTGCCGTGGGTTCGCGCCCCACGTCGACAACCCCGGCGGCCGGGTGGACGGGGCGGAGGACAACGGCCGGGCCCTCAGCCTGGTGCTCTACCTGAACGAGCCGGACGCGCCGTGCGCCGGCGGCGAGATCGCCC
>JASFUJ010000104.1:0-7993 GCA_050050355.1 Acidobacteriota bacterium | reverse complement strand
CGTGAGAATTTGCCCGACTCGGCGGGTGAAGATCGAGGTTTCGAAGAGGACCACCTCATGCCTCCCAGTATACGCCATTGGCGCAGAATGTGTCGTGTTGAGCTCCCCTCTACTAGAGCGAGACGTAGAGCGTGGTGCTCAATCTCGCGCGCCTCCACGCGAGATGTCGGACGGATCGATGGACTGCTGCGGAACCGTGAGAGTATATGTTGATGTATAATTGCCCAGGAGGTGGATGGAGTGGCACAGGTGACGATCTATCTGGACGACGAGACCGAGGCGCGGATGAAGCGGGCGGCGGATGAAGCGGGTGTCTCCCGGAGCCGCTGGGTGGCGGAGGTGATCCGGGAGAAGACGGCGACCGAGTGGCCGGAGTCGGTCCGGCGCCTGGCGGGGGCCTGGGAGGATTTCCCGGAGGTCGAGGAGCTCCGCGCCGGGCTCGGCGAGGATGTCCCCCGCGAGCCGTTCTGATGTACGCCCTCGATACGAGCGCGGTCGTCGACTATTTCCGGGGGCGTGGCCGGGTGGCGGAGCGCCTCTTGTCGACGCCGCTCCACCGGGTCTTCCTTCCCGCGGTGGTCCTCTACGAGCTGGAGGTGGGAGTCGAGAAATCGGCCTCCGCCTCACGGCGGCGAGCCGAGCTGGACGATCTGGCGCGCGCCGTTCAGCTTCTGCCCTTCGGATCGGAAGAGGCCAGGACGGCCGCCCGGATTCGTTCCAGGTTGGAGTCCCAGGGGCGCTCGATCGGACCCTACGGCACCCTGATCGCCGCCACGGCCCTGGCGAACGGCGCGATCCTCGTCACCCGCAACACCGGGGAGCTCTCCCGGGTCGAGGGCCTCCGGCTCGAGGACTGGTTCTGAGGGACGATCCCCCCGCCGTCAGGCTGCTTCACCCCGCCCCCAGCTCCTCCAGCTCGGTCTCGATCCGCTCCCACTCGCCCATGAGCTCGTCGATCTTGGCGCTGAGCTCCTTCTGCTCGCGCTCGAGCCGGGCGACCTCTTTGGGCGGGGTCTTCTCGAAGTAGGTGGGGTCGCAGAAGGTCTCGTTGATGGCGCCCACCCGGTGCTCGGCCTTTTCGACCTGGTCGGTGACCCGGTCGCGGCGCTTGGCGAGCTCCTTGGCGCGGCGCTGGCGCTCGCGCTCTTCCTCCTGGCTCTTCGGCTTGGTCTGCTTGTCGTTCTTGCTCTTCTTCTCCCGCTTGATCCGGAGCATCGCCACGTCGGCGTCCAGGTGGTCGTCGCCGACCGTCTCCAGGTACTCGTCGTAGCTGCCCCGGAAGTCCTCGATCCCCTCCGGCTCGATCTCGAGGATCCGGTCGGCCAGCTCGCTCACGAACCAGCGGTCGTGGGAGACGAAGATGAGCGTGCCGTCGTACTCCTTGAGCGCCTCCACCAGGGCCTCGATGGCCTCCAGGTCCAGGTGGTTGGTGGGCTCGTCCAGCACCATCACGTTGGGGTTCTCGACCGCCAGGCGGGCGAACACCAGCCGGGCGCCCTCGCCGCCGGAGAGGCTCCCGACCGCCTTCTTGACGTCGTCGCCCGAGAAGAGGACCGCGCCCAGGTTGCCGCGCACGAAGCCGATCGGCTCGGCGGGGCAGCGCTCCCAGAGCCACGCCTCCACGCTCTGCTTCGAGCCCTTGAAGATGTCCTCGTGGTCCTGGGCGAAGTAGCCCGGGTAGGTCTCGTAGCCCCACTCCACCGCGCCGGCGTCGGGCTCCACCTGGCCCATGGCGATCTTGAGCAGGGTCGACTTGCCGATGCCGTTGGGACCGATGATGGCGAGCCGATCGCCCCGGCGCACGGTGAGCGAGACGCCGTCCAGCACCTGCTTGTCCCCGTACGCCTTCGAGATCCCCTCGATCGTCAGGGCCTCCTTGCCGCTCGGCCGGATCTGGTTGAACTTGAAGGTGGGGTAGCGGCGCGAGGTGGGCGGTAGCGGCTCCAGCTCGTCGGCCAGCTTCTCCATCAGCTTGACCTTGCTCTGGGCCTGCCGGGCCTTGGTGGCCTTGGCGCGGAACCGGTCCACGAACGCCTGGTGGTCGGCGATCTTCTTCTCCATGCGCTCGTTCTGGGCCTCCCGGCGCTCGCGCTCCTCGTGCTTGGCGGCTTCGAAGTCCGAGTAGTTGCCCGGGTAGAGGATCGCCGTCTGGTAGTCCACGTCGATGATGTGGTTGCAGACGTTGTCCAGGAAACGGTGGTCGTGGGAGACGACGATCGCGATGCCCTCGTAGCCCACCAGGAACTTCTCCAGCCAGCGGATGGAGACGATGTCCAGGTGGTTGGTGGGCTCGTCGAGCATCAGGGCGTCCGGCTTGGCCGCCAGGGTCTTGGCCAGGAGCACCCGGAGCTTGAAGCCGCCGGAGAGGGTGGAGAGCGGGTTGCGGTGGACCTCGGTCGGGATCCCCAGGCCCTCGAGGATCTCCCCGGCCCGCGCCTCCAGCGAGTAGCCGTCCTTCCTCAAGATCAGCTCCTCCAGCTCGCCGTAGCGCTCCGCGTCGAACTCCTCGTGGGCCCGCTCGAGGAGCCGCTCCTTTTCGACCATCGCCTTCCAGACCGCCTCGTCCCCCATCATCGCCACCTCGATGATCGGCATGTCCTCGTAGCGGAAGTGGTCCTGCTCCAGGAAGCCGAGGGTCAGCCGCTTGGGGATCGACAGCGTGCCGGCGCTCTGCTCCTCCTGGCCGGAGAGGACCCGGAGCAGGGTCGACTTGCCGGAGCCGTTCGCCCCCACCAGCCCGTAGCGGTTGCCCGGGTTGAGCTGGAAGGCGACGTCCTCGAACAGGGTCTGGGGGCCGTAGTGCTTGGCGAGTCCGGAGACGGAGATCATGGGTCGGCCTGTGCTCGTCGGGGGAGTTTCCGGGTGCGATGGAGCGCCCGCCGGAGGCGGCGGAACGCGGGTGCCGCCAGAGGGAAACCGTTCGAGAGGGTCCCGCTATTTCGTGATCCCGTCTGCGATTCTGGCCGATTCTGGCCGAGTAGGGGCCGATCCTGGCAGAATAGGGGCCGAGCGCGGCGCGCCGTACCGCCCGCTCCGCCCACCGATGGCCACGCGCAAGAGACCCAGCAACCCATCCCGGACGCCCCGGAACCGGGGCGGTCCCCCGGCCGGCTCGACCGGCAGGCGACCCAAGATCCTCATCCGCCTGCGCATCCGCAAGCGGCCGGTGCTGTGGTCCTTCCTCGGGCTGCTCGGGGTGCTCGCCCTGGTGGGGCTGTGGGCCCTGTGGCCCTACTGGCAGCTCTCGGGGCAGTTCGACGACGTGCCGGCCTTCCAGCCGTCGCGCCTCTACGGCCGGGCCACGGAGCTGGCGGTGGGGCAAGCCGCGGACCTGGGGAAGATCCTCGACGAGCTCGAGGCTGAAGGCTACCGGTCGCTCCAGGACGGCGAGCGCCTGGCGCCGGGGCGGTTCCGCCGGCAGGGGGGGACGCTGACGGTGTTCCTCCGGACCTTTCCGACCCCCGCCGGCCGGAGCGGGGGCGCGCCGCTCGAGATCCGGGTGCGGGGCGGCCGGGTGTCGTCCCTGAGTGTTCGGGGACGGGACGTGCGCCGGGCCACCCTCGAGCCGCCGCTCCTGGCCAGCTACTACGGCGAGGACGTCAAGGAGCGACGCCCGGTGCGGGTGGACGAGGTGCCCGAGGAGCTGGTGGAAGCGGTGCTGGCCGCCGAGGACGACTCCTTCTTCTCCCACGCCGGGCTGTCGTTCACCGGCATCGCCCGGGCCCTGTGGAAGAACGCCACCGGCGAGGGTCCGCCCCAGGGGGGCTCGACCATCACCCAGCAGCTCGTCAAGAACCTCTACCTGACCCACGAGCGGACCCTGTCGAGGAAGATCCGCGAGGCGTTCCTGGCGATCTTCCTCGAGCTCCGCTACTCCAAGCGGGCGATCCTCCAGGCGTACCTCAACGAGATCTACCTGGGCGGCTCCCGCGGCGTGAACCTGATCGGCGTGGGCGCGGCGTCCCGGGCGTACTTCGGCAAGGACCCGAACCAGCTCGACCTGCCCGAGTCCGCGCTCCTCGCCGGCATGATCCAGGCGCCCGCCCACTACGACCCGACCCGGAATCCGGAGCGGGCCCGAGATCGCCGGAACTGGGTGCTGGAGCGGATGGTGGCGCTGGGCTCCCTGGACCGGGCCCGCGCCGACCGGGCCAGGGGCGAGCCGGTGCGGACGGCGCCGGAGCCGGTGGTGCGCCGCCGCGCCCCCTATTTCGCGGACTTCGCCGCCCAGGAGGCCGAGCGCCGGTTCGGCGTGGACGGGCTGGCCGACGCCGGCTACACCATCCTCTCCACCCTGGACTGGGACGACCAGCAGGCGGCCCAGGAGGCGGTGGCCTGGGGGCTCCCGGCGCTCGAGAAGGGCTGGGAGAAGGGCCACGAGGTGGCCGGCCCGCTCCAGGGAGCGCTGGTCTCGCTCGACCCGGAGACCGGCGCGATCCGCGCCTACGTGGGCGGGCGGGACTACGCGGAGAGCCAGTTCGACCGGGCCGGCCAGGCCCGGCGCCAGGCCGGGAGCGCTTTCAAGCCGGTGGTCTACGCCGCGGCCCTCGAATCCCGCGCGGCCAACCCGGCGAGCCTGGTGGAGGACGCCCCGCTGGAGGTGAAGCTGGCGACCCAGACCTGGACCCCCGGCAACTACGACAACGACTACCACGGCTGGGTGACGGTCCGGACCGCCCTCGAGGAGAGCTACAACGTGGCCACCGCCCGCCTGGCGCTCCAGACCGGCCTCCAGGCGGTGGTGGACACCGCCCGCGGACTCGGGGTGAGCGCACCGCTCCGGCCGCTGCCGTCGCTCGCCCTGGGCGCCTTCGAGGTGAGCCCGGTGGAGCTCGCCACCGTCTACGCCACCTTCGCCACCGGCGGCCGCCGCCCCGCGGTCCACGCACTGGACGCCGTCCTCGACCGCCACGGCGAGCCGGTCTCCGGCCTGGCCCTGCCCGAGCCCGAGCGGGTGCTCGCGCCGGCCACCTCGTACGTGCTCACCGCCATGCTCCAGGGCGTCCTCGACCGGGGCACCGGCGCCTCCGCCCGCACCCAGGGCCTGTACGACCCGGTGGCCGGCAAGACCGGCACCTCCAACGGCCGGCGGGACAACTGGTTCGCCGGCTACTCCCCGGACCGGACCACGGTGGTCTGGGTGGGCTACGACGACAACTCCACCACCCGCATGTCGGGCGCCCGGGCGGCGCTCCCCATCTGGACCCGGTTCGTGGTCAAGGTCCGCCCCCCGGGCGGCTACCGGGACTTCTCCATGCCCCCCGGCGTCACCACCGCCGAGATCGATCCCGAGACCGGCGAGCTGGCCACGGACGACTGCCCCTGGACCCTCACCGAGGTCTTCCTGGTCGACGACGTCCCCCGCGAGGTCTGCCACCTGCACCGGGACTGGTGGGACCGCCGGTACCGGGACGACCGCTACGGCCGGGCGGACGACCGCCGGGCGCCGCGGCTCCGGCGCCTGCTCCGGAGGATCTTCGGGGACGAGGAGGACGACGAGCGCGCGCTGCGGGAGCGGGACGGGGAAGGGGAGAACGAGGGCGAGCGGCGCGAGCCGCCGGGGTGAGGCGGGCTGCTACGCCATGTGCGCGACAGGCACCAGGGTAGTTCGCTCCGGTGGGCGTTCTCCGGTGGCCAGCTCATGGACGGCATGCAGGATGTCCGCGGTGTCATAGCGATTCCCGCAGGTGTCACACACCCCGATCGTCACGTCCTCGAGCAGGATGAAACCCCTCTTGTGTTTGAAGCCTTCGAGCTCTACCTTCTTGGGCCGTACCGTTCCTTCGCAATACTGACACCGATATCCGTACATGGGCTTGGTCCAATCAGGTGACCTCATAAACAGTGATGACCAGAAAGCGCCGCGCAGCGACGAAGCGCCCGACGACACTCACCGGTCTCTTCTGGAAGGCCTTGCCGCGTCGTAGCGGCTCCGGGCTCGTGAACGTCTGATCTCACTCGATTCCCGGGTCGCGGAGCGACTCGCGCAGGTCCGCCACGGCGGGATGGTTCGGCGGGAGCTGGTAGAGGCTCAGAATCAGGTCGAAGGCGGTGGTGAAGTAGCTGGAATCATCGCGGAAATCGGCGTGCACGCGTCCGTGGAGCAGCGGAGGCAGCGAGGCCTCCTTGTCTCCGTCGAGGAGCAGTGGCAGCACGCTCTCCTTTTGTGCTTCAGTGCCGAGGAGACGATTGGCGATCACGTCGACCTCCGCCGCCACGACATAGCCGGTCTCGCTGTCCTTGTTCTCGTACTTATGGCGGTAGAGCGGCGTGCCGACCATGACGACCCGGTCGCTCGTCTCGATCCGCTCGAGGAACCGGGCCACGCTCGCGCCGATCTGCAGGTTGTGCCACCGGTCCAGCACCACGCCGATTCCGGCCTTCTGCAGGTCCGGCGCCAGCCGCTTCTCGACCCACCATTCGTGCTCGGGCACGCCCCAGGCGTAGCTGATGAAACACTGCGGGGGCTTGACCCCCTGCTCCGCGACGTAGGCTTGCACCTGGAAGACGGCCTGCTCGAAGAGCGTCCGCCGCTCGGCGCTGCGGCGCTGCTCCCGCACCACGGCTTGGTCCTCGGCCGTCAACTGGATTGGCTCCGCCGCCAGCGGCAGCGTCAGGTTTTCACCGCACTCGTTGCAGAAGGCGAAGGTCTTGCCCTCCTTCTGTCGCTGTCGTACCACCGAACGGTCGAGCAGGTGGCCACACACCTGGTTGCTGCATTGCACGGGCTCGTGGCGGTGGACGGTCAGGTTGTGCCGGGCCAGGAAGCTCTCGAACAGTCCCTGGAAGAGCGTCCGAACCGGGGAGCCGACCTCCGGACCGAAGCTGAGCACGAAGTCCAGCTCACCGTCGCGCTCCGCCTCCTGCTGGAATCCGCACACCAGGCCGTCGCCCACCTCGTAGCGGGCGTTGTTGCGCCATTGGCTCGTGCGCGTGAACGTGTGCGTGTAGCCCAGCAGCACCACCAGCGAGGCGAAGACGTTCTCCGTGGGGCCGGTCACGGTGTAGGCCACGCCCTCCTCGGTCGCTCGTTCCTCGTCTTGCGGCCTCCGGAGATTGATCAGCTCCGGGAAGACCAGGTACGGCTCCATGCGCAGCGGATCGGTCTCGCGGAAGCACACGTTGTGCTCCAGGAACAGGAGCGCTGCCGAGTCCAGGAGCACTCCGCGCTCGTCCTCGCCCAGGCCCTCCAGCTCGGAAAACTCGTAGCCGCCTTCCAGCAGACGGTGTTCCTCCAGCGCCCCCAGGCCCTTCGGGTTGCGTCGCGCCTCCAGCACGAACGAAGAGGCCAGGTTGTTGAGCCGCGACGGCTCGAGGAGGATGCGGACCTCACCTTCCGAGGTCCGCAGGCGCCGCACGTAGCCGTAGTTCTCCAGGTGGCGCACGGCGGTGAGCATCTCGGCGTCGGTGAACCGCCAGTCGGCGTCGGTGGCCTCCAGCCGGCCGCGGAGCTCATCGGGAGTGACGATGGTCCGGCCGTCGGGCTCCGTTCCCTTGAGGCCGAGGACATGGTCCTTGATCCGCTTGAAGGTCGTGGTCGTGACCGTGGTGGGCTTGTCCTCCCAGGACATCAAGGCCTTCATCCGCTCGATCAGATCGTCCACGCCCTCGCCGGTCGCGGCGCTCGTCTCGATCGGCCCCTCGATGCCATGCCTGCGGCAGAATGCGTTCAGCTCCTGCGGCGTCAGCGGGCTGGTTCCACGATCCGTCTGAGCCGCCACGAGGATGATGGGGCAGGGTGTGGCTCCGGACTGGAGCTGCTCGAGCCAGAAGCCCACGCCATGCAGCGGGTCGTGGAGGTCTGATGAATCGAACAGCACCAGCGCCAGATCGGCGTCGTCGACGAACAGGGCGTGGACCAGCCGATAGTCGGGCTGGCCCGCGAAGTCCCAGAGGATCGCCTCGCACTCGGTTCCGTCCTTACGGCGCCGGCCGAGGGCGGGGAACGGCCAGAACCGCTGCCCGTGGGTCGAAGCCTGCTCCTTGAACGTTC
>JASFUJ010000103.1:0-8013 GCA_050050355.1 Acidobacteriota bacterium | reverse complement strand
GGGCTCCCTGCCGATCGCGGCGACCGTCGAGCCCGCGGTCGGCTCCACGGCCCGGGAGGTTCCCGGGACGCTGTCCCTGATCGGGTCGATCGGGACCCCCACCGGCGACCCGAATCCGGTCAACGACACCGTCCTCCTCACCACCCGGGTCTTCGGCGCCCCGGACCTGGTCCTCCCCTGGTTCGAGACCGCCACGACGCCGGCCGCGGCGACCGCCCTGTTCGCGGTGCGGAGCCCTCCTCGGACGGAGGTCGAAATCGGCTTCGACCCTGAATCGCCGGCTCTCCCCGCCGAAACACTCGGCGACCTCACGCTCGGCCCCTGGGCCGTCAAGAGGGTCAACCTGCGCGACGAGGCCCTGGAGCTCGACCTCGCCGAGCCGCTCACCGGGTCCGTCGGAATCCGCCGAACGGACCGGACGGATCCGGAGGAGTCGGGGCTCCTGGCCGGCGAGCACTTCCAGATCGACCCCGGCGGGAGCTCCGCCAGCGGCGGCCTGCTGGTGGACACCGCCTCCGGCCGCTCGCCGCGGGAGCTCTGCCGGCGGTGGTCCGTGCGCTTCCTCAACGGCGGGCCGACGGACGCGACCACGGAGCTCCGCTTCTGGGTGTCGGAGGTTCCCGAGCCCCCGGAGGGCGCCCCCGTTCCGGTGGTCCGAGGCGTGGTGTACACGGAGGCGGGCAACCCCGTCCAGGAGGTGACGATTCCCCTGGCGGAGCGGGCGTTCGTGCGGAGCTCCACCGCGCCGTTCGACGGCGGCACCCTGGGTCCGAACCTGCTGGCCGCCTCCGGCGCCATCGAGTGGGAGCTTCCGGTGGACCTCGCCGGCAACGTCTCCGCCGTCCACCGGGTCCCGGGGAGCTTCGCCGTCGAGGTGCCCGGCACCTGCCTCGATCCGCCGTTCGAGCCGCGTCAGCCGGGGCGGGGCCACCCGCTGGTGCTGCCCTACTTCGAGGTCGCTCCGGACGGGCGCACGGCCCTGTTCGCCGTGCGCAACGAGGGCGACGAAGAGATCAAGGTCCGGTTCTCGTACCACTCGGCGGACGGTGATCGGCTGGCCGCCGAGACCTGCTCCCTCGCGGCTCGGGCCGTCCGGACCGTGAATCTCCGGGAGGTAGACGGCTCGTCGGCGGACGGGGAGTGCAGCGTCGAGGGGGCCGGGGACGCGCCGGTCGAGCTCACGAGCGGTTTCGTCCGGATCCAGGCGGAGCTGATCCAGGCGGACCTCCCGGACGACGGACCGTCCAACGGAACCGAGGCGGACGTCTTCCTGAGCGGCGACTTCCTCCTGGTCTCGCCCGCAGAGGGCCTGGCCGCCGGGGGAGCCCTGGTGGACACCGACCCCTCGAGGCGCCCTCCCCAGCTCTGTGCGCGATGGTCCACCCGCCTGATCCACGACGGAGCCGGCCGGACCACCGAGCTCCTGGTCTACGCGGACGAGCCGGAGACCGGGGACGACGGCTGGAGCCTGACCGGCACGATCCGGGACAGCCGGGGAATCGAGCTCGGCCGGGCGCGCTTCGCCGCCGGTTCGGCGGACAGGGTGCTCCGGGTGGAGTCCCGCGAGATTCTGGAGCGGCTCCGGGAGGATGGAGCCCTCTTCGGCACCATCGAATGGAGCTCGGACGACGGCCGGCTGGTCCACGTCGCCACCCGCTTCCAGGACGCGAATGGGCTCTCGATCCTGGTGCCGGGGGTCTGCCTGGAGGCTCCGGAGCCCGAGACGATGCCGTGACCTCCAGGTGCGGCAAAATGTCGCACCTGTCCGGTAGAATGGTCCGTACGCACCATGTCGACCGTCACCGCAACCCCGAACCTGGACGAAAAGCGCCGCGTCCTGCAGCTCGAGACGCTGTACGACCTGGCGCTGGCCCTCGGCGTCCGGCGGCCGGAGCAGGAGCTGGTGGACGAGCTGCTGCAGCGGGTCTGCGCGGTGCTCGATCCGGCGGCGGCGGTCGCCGTGACCCGGGACCCGTACGGGGGGCCGCGGGCGGTGGCGACCGTGGGCTGGGAGGGGCCGGCGCCCGAGGCCGAGACCCTGCTGTCCCACGCCCTCTGGTACGAGCTGCTCCGGGAGGGGGGGCTGCTGGCGCGCTCCGGCGGCGAGCTGGCCGGCCGGCCGTACGACGAGATGCTGGCGACCCCGCTGTCGAGCCGGGGGGTCTTCCTCGGCTACCTGGCGGTGCTCGACAAGGAAGCCCGGGGGGGCGCCAGCTCGACGTTCTCCGAGGACGACCGGCGGTTCCTGGACTCGGTGGCAGCCCTCGCCGGCGCCTCGCTGGACACGGCGCGCCAGCGCGAGCAGCTCGAGGAGCAGCGCGAGCGGCTGACCGAGGAGAACCGGGCCCTCCGGGGGCGCTTCTCCGAGGAGATCGACGGCCAGCGGATCATCGCCTACGCGGCGCCGATGCGCCGGGTCCTGGAGATGGCCGAGAGGATCGCCCCCCGCGGCGTCAGCGTGGTGGTCCGGGGCGAGTCCGGCACCGGCAAGGAGCTGGTGGCGAAGCTCCTGCATCATCTCTCGGGCCGTCAGGGGTCGCTGATCGCCCTCAACTGCGCGGCGCTCCCGGAGTCGCTGCTGGAGAGCGAGCTGTTCGGCATCGAAGGGGGCGTGGCCACCGGCGTCCAGGCCCGAGCCGGAAAGTTCGAGCTCGCCGGCGGCGGGACCCTGTTCCTGGACGAGATCGGCGACATGCAGGAGAGCATCCAGGTGAAGCTGCTGCGCGCCCTCCAGGAGCGGGAGGTGGTCCGGGTCGGCGGGCACCGGCCGATCCCCATCGACGTGCGCCTGGTGGCGGCCACCCACCGCGACGTCGAGTCGCTGGTGGAGGAGGGGCGTTTCCGGGAGGACCTCTACTACCGGCTCAAGGGCGTGGAGGTCGTGTTGCCGCCGCTCCGGGAGCGACGCCAGGACATCCCCCACCTGGTGCGGGCGTTCATCGAGGGGTTCTGCTCCCGCGAGGGGATCGAGCCCCCGCAGCTCCGGGCGGAGGCGCTGGCGCTGCTCATGGGCCACGACTTTCCCGGCAACGTCCGGGAGCTCCAGAACCTGATCGAGGGGGCGGTCTCCCTGTCGGACGGCGAGATCGACCGGGACCTGGTGGCCTCCCTGATCGGCGCGAGCTCCCCGGCCGTTTCGGCCGGAGCGAGCGGACGGGACGACGAGACCGGGCAACCGCTGGATCTGGCCCGCCTGGAGGAGCGCCACATCGCCAAGGTCCTGGAGATGACCGGTGGCAACAAGACCGCGGCGGCCAAGGTGCTCGGCATCACGCGACGAACGTTGCAGAGGAAGGGATTCTGAGGGTCACGGTGCGCTGCGCGGGACATTTTGTCTCGACGGGACATTTTGTCCCGATCGCTCGAAGAGCCTGCATTCCGGAGGGTTTTCCGGACCGGCCCGGATCGACCGGTCCGAAGTGCGACATGATGTCGCGCCAGGTCGCGGTCTCGGATCCGGACCGTTCGCGGTGAGATCGCTGCAAGTTCTTTGATTGCAGTTGCTTGGGTGGGACGTGCGGGGGCTCGTGGAAGCCTGGCAACGGCCTTGCTCTTGGTAGGGGGCGTCATGCGGACCAAGGAGAAGAGCGCTATGCTGGGATCGCTTCTCGAAAGACTGTCCATCCCCCACCTGCCGGTGCGGGCCGTGGCCTCGGCGGGAGTGGTGAGCAGCTTCGTCTGGTTGCTGGGCCACGACCTGATCCACCCCCTCGTCCTCTACCTGTTGGAGCTCTACCTGACCTTCTAGCGGCCGTTGGACGGCCGACGGAAGGCTGCTAAGGTCCGTTGCGACGGAGCGAAGCGGATCCGGTGGAGCCCGGCCACGATGGCCTATCTCGATGCCATGACCGGTGAGACTGTTCTCAAGGAGATCTCCCTCACCCTGCCCATGGGGCCGGAGATGGAGATCGCTGCGAGCAGGGCCGCCACTGCGGTCGCCGAGTCGATGAAGATGAGTGCGGATAAAATCGACGAGGTGCGCATGGCGGTGGTGGAGGCGTGCATCAACGCCATCGAGCACAGCGGGTCGGCCGATCAGAACGTCTACCTGACGTTTTCGGTCTACGGCGAGGCGGAGCCGGTGTGGCTCCAGGTCGTCGTTCGCGATCAGGGCGTGGGGTTCGCGCCGGACGAGCTCGAGGAGCCGCGGATCGAAGACAAGCTCAAGGCCGATCGCAAGCGGGGCTGGGGACTGAAGATCATGCGCGGCCTGATGGACGAGGTCGACATCCGCTCCGGGAACAACGGGACGACGATCGTGATGAGCAAGGCGCGCTGAGCGACCGGGCAAGGCAGACCAGACGGGAAGAGCCATGACCGAGACCCTGAAACTGACGGTAGACCGCCGCGACGGCCTGGCGGTGATCTACACCGAGGGCTACATCAACAACCAGGGCGGGGAGCAGATCGCCTCGGCCGCCTACCAGGTCATGGAGGAGGGCTACCGCCACATCCTTCTGAACCTGGTCGGCACCAAGATCGTCAACTCGATCGGGATCTCCATCCTGATCGAGATCATCGAGAAGATGATCGAGTGCGACGGCAGGCTCGCCTTCTGCTGCCTCACGCCCACCATCGAGAAGACCTTCCACATCATGGGGCTGGCCCAGTACGCCGGCATCCATGCGGACGAGGAGTCCGCCGTGGAAGCCCTCCTCCCCGGATCGAGCTAGAGCACTCGGAGAGAACCTCGCCGTGGTCACCATGAGCTCGAGGATCGACAGCGGAGCCTGGCGGCGGCTGCTCCCCCTGGTCGGGGAGGAGGGCGCGGGGGAGCTCCTCGAAGCCCTCCTGGAGCTCTGGTGCCGTGCCCGGGACGCGCGGGGCGGCGCCCTCTACCCGCTCGACTCCTCCGGCTCCCCGGGGAGCGCTCCCCGATCCGGCGCCGCGGCGAACGGCACCGCGGCGGACTGTGCGGTCACCTGGGGCGCCGGCCGCTTCCCCGAACGGCTTCCGCCCGGGGACGCCGAGCTCCCCGACGGGCTGGAGCGCGCGGAGCTCCCCGGCGGCGTCCTGCTCTGGAGCCCCGGCGAGGCGGGGCCGCCCGAGGGGGAGAGCTCCGAGTCCGGCTACCTGACCGTCCTCCTGGGAGAGGCCCTCACCAACTGCCGCCTGCGCCGGCGGATCAAGCGCCAGAGCTTCGAGGCCAAGTACCGGGGCGTCGAGCTGGAGGCCCTCTACGACGTCGGCCTGGCGATCGCCTCGACCCTCGATCTGGACCTGCTCGCCGAGGAGATCCTGCTGCGGGCGGTCTCGCTGCTCGACGCCCGGCGCGGGGCGCTCTATCTGCTGGGGTCGGGCGGAGGCAACGGCGACCGGCCGGCCGAGCAGCGGCTGGTCTCCAAGTTCGGCGGCACGGCCCGGGAGTCGTTCGCCGACTGCGGCGCCGACCGGGTGCCGGAGGACGCCCTTCCCGGGACCGAGCACCTGATGGCCGCTCCCATCGCGGTCGACGAGGACCGCCGGGGAATGCTGGTGATGGCGGACAAGGAGAGCCGGTTCGGGGTGGGCCCCTTCACTCCGGAGGATCGGCGGACGCTCGCTCTCTTCGCCAACCAGGCGGCCATCGCCCTGGAGAACGCCCGGCTCCACCGGGACGCCCTCGAGAAGGAGCGCTACGCCCGGGACATGCAGCTCGCCGCCGAGATCCAGCGCCAGATCCTGCCCAAGGGCGTGCCCAGCCTGCCCGGCTACGAGATCGCCGGCTGGAACCGGCCCGCCCGGGAGGTCGGCGGCGACTACTACGACCTGCTGCCGCTGGCCTCCGGCGTGGACGAGGGCGCGGGCGGGAAGCGGATCTCCCGCCTGGGGGTGGCGCTGGGGGACGTCTCGGGCAAGGGGGTGCCGGCGGCCCTGATGGTGTCGACCCTGCACTCGGCCATCCGGCTCCTCATGGGCCGGGTGGAGACCGGCCCGCGGCTGGTGGAGCGCCTCAACCGGCACATCCTCGCCTCGAGCGCCCCGAACAAGTTCATCACTCTGCTGGTGGGGGAGCTGGACGCCGAGTCCGGCGTCTTCCGCTACGTCAACGCCGGCCACAACCCGGGCCTCCTGCTGCGCGCGGACGGCTCGGTCGAGCGCCTCGACCCGGGCGGGCTGCCGGTCGGCCTGCTCCCGGGCGGCTCCTACCGGGCCGACCGGGCCGAGCTGGCCCCGGGGGATCTGCTCTGCCTGTACAGCGACGGCATCACGGAGTGCGCCTCCCCGGCGGAGGAGGAGCTGGGCGAGGAGCGGTTGATCGAGCTCCTGCGGGGTGTGGCGGATCGACCGGTCGGGGACGTGCTGGAGGTGGTGGAGGAGGCGGTCACCGGGTTCGCCGAGGGGGCCGCCCAGGGGGACGACCAGACCATGGTCCTGATCCGCCGCCGTTCGGTCGATCGGCCCTGAGCGCTACGCCCGCGTGAGCCGTTCGGCGCCCGCCGCGCACACCATCGGCGCGGAGACGCCCCCCATCCCCCCGTCCTCCGCCAGCACCACCGGTGTGCCGCCGAGGGCGCGGACCTTGGAGAACAGGCGCAGCAGGCTGTCCTCCCAGATCACCGCCGGCACCGGCTCGGCCAGCTCCCCTCCGCGCACCCGCCGGGCGCCGATCGACCTGCCGCGCACCGCGATCCGGCCCGGATCGAAGCACTCCAGCTCCTCGAACCCGGCGATCCACAGCCCCCCTTCGGCGGCCGCCATCACCTCTTCGGGCGGGTGCCGGGGGAGGAGGAACGGGTGGATCGGGCGGGCGTCCTCGGGACCGAGGGCGTGCGGGGTGGGTCGGCGCCCGAGCCTCGCGGCCAGGTGCTCGTCCACGGCGGGTGTCCGGGGGACGCCGGCGGTCACCAGCTCGATCCGCTCGCGGGGCCTGCCCAGCAGGTCGAACGGGAACGGGAGGCCGGCCGGATCGAGCCCGTCGTCCACCAGGTCGATCTCCGGCGCGAAGACGTGCTCGCCCAGGAGCCCGGCGAGGGGGGAGCGCTCGGAGTCGAAGGCGGACGAGGAGAACGCTTTCCGGACCAGGAGGGCGACCAGCGACGCCGCGGCCTCCGGCGAGAACAGGATCGGCGCCTCCGCGGTGGGGAGGGCCGAGGACGCACCGCCGCCGGGGTCCGGGCCGGCCGGTCCGGGCGCCGCCGCCCGCTGCCGGGCCCGGTCCAGCACGCCGGCCGGATCGAGCGCGGCCAGGGAACGGGCCGCTCCGGCCGCCCACCCGGCGTGGGAGCCGGTGCGGTCCGGCGGCCCGGACCGGGGAGGAGCGGCCGCGTGCGCCCGCGCCGTCACCGCCGTGGCCTCGGCGCGCCGGTCGAGCCCGGCGCCGGTCCGCACCACCACCCGCAGGAGGGTCCATTCGAGGCTCATCCGCTCCGTGCGGCCCGGAGCGTCCACCAGGCTCCGGAGCAGATCGGCGGCGCCGGAGGGATCGAGCGCCGCCACCTCCGGGTCCCACGGACCGGGCGCGGAGGGCTCCGTGGCCGCATGGGAGAGCGAGCCGTCGGCGACGCCGTCCTCCTCGTCCTCCGTGTTCTCCGTCCAGGGCCCGGAGACCGGCAGCGGCGCCGTGGCCCGGGAGGCGGCGATCGCCTGCCGGATGCCGTTCAGGATCTCCGAGGGCTCGCCGGCGCCGGTGCGGTGCGCTCCCCGGCGCGCGCCCTCCCGGACCCGGATGAGGATCGTCCGGTGCACCGGCAGGCGCTCGGTGCGCTCCCCTCCGCCGTCGGCCCGGCCGTCGGCGGTCTCGATCCAGGCGAGCTCCGTCTCGTCCGCCGTGGACAGCTCCAGGGCGCGTTCCAGGCGCCCGGCGATCTCCTCCAGGCTCAGAAGCCGCCGCTCCGGTTGCGGACTCCCGGTCGTTGGTCGCTGTCTGGTCCCTGGTGCGGCCATGGATGAAGTGCTCGGAGCCCTCCGGCCCCCCGGGGGAAGTCTACCAGCGACTCCGGCTCGTTCCCTCACCGTGTGGTTGCGCGGGGGGACGAGCCCCCCGCCTACACGGGGTGGGGGTGTAGGGCCGGGGCTTGTCCCCGGCCGCCC
>JASFUJ010000102.1:0-8017 GCA_050050355.1 Acidobacteriota bacterium | reverse complement strand
ACCGCGCGCAGGTGGAGGCGCAGGTCGAGCCGGCGCGCCTCGAGTCGCGCATCGGCGGCCGTCACCTCCGCCCGGGCGGTCTCCACGGCGAGCCGCCGGCGATCGGGTCGGGGCGGCTGCCAGGAGAGGGTCAGGTCGACCTGCTCGACGCCGCCGGTCGGGCCCTCCCGGGCCACGGAGACCTCCGGATCGGGCAGAGTGGACGCCTCGATCAGGTCGGCCCGGGCGGCGCCCAGCTCGCCGGTCAGCGCGATCAGCGCCGGATGGTCGCCGGCGACCGCGTCCAGGAGCTCCGCCTCGGTGACGAGCGCTCCGGAGTCCTCGTCCGTGAGCCCTGGTGAAGATCCTCTCCCGGGAGCGGCGTCGAGTCGTTCCGGGAGGGGACCGGCGAGCGCGGCGGCGCTCAGGAGCCCGGTCAGGATCAGATGGGAAGAACCGCCGGTGAGTCGGCGCATGGTTGCTCCTTGCCGTGGTGCAACCGAACGAGCCCGTCCCGGGTCGATCGGGTGCGACCGAGATTCATCGCTTCGGTGTTCGAAGGGCACCGGTCCCACGGTGGGACCGCGCCGCGACCGAAGCGATCAGAGCAGCAGGGAGCAGAACCTGGAGAGCAGGGTGCCCGGCGGGTTGGCGCAGGGGCTCCGGCGCGAAGCTCCGGAGTCTCCGGGTGTGCGGTCGAGCGGATGCGCGGCGAAGCCCGACGCGGAGCCGGCCGGGGGCGGCTGGTCGGAGCCCGGCGGGCCCGGAGCCGCCTCGTGGCCACGGCGCAGCAGCGGGAGGACCGGGCTGGTGCTCTCCACCGCGGGGTGCTCGTGGTCCGGCTCGGAACCGGGATGGTGGTGTCCGTGGAGCACGGCCCGGACCAGCTCGGCGACCAGCTCGGCGCCGTCGCCCGGGGCGGCCCCGTGGAGCCGGTCCCCGGCATGATGGTGTCCGGAGGACCGATGGAGCTCCAGGGCCATCGCTCCCGGAGCCGCGAAGCTGGCGACGAGGGCGAGGACGATCACTGGGCGGAGCCGGCGCACGCGGGGATTCTTACCAGAAGCGTCACGAACCGTCAAAGCGCGCCGGAGAGCCTTCCTCCTCGCGGGGCCGGCGACCTCGGGCTCCCTTGAGCCCCGGTCCACGTCTCTGGTAGGTTTCTCCTTCGTGACGAAGAAGATCATCTTCCGCCTGCTCGTCCTCGGTCTCGCCTGGGCCCTCGTTCCGGGTCTGGCCGAGGCGACGGAGAACGCGTGGCACCTCGCCACCGAGGGCCACACGGCCCACGCGCCGGGGCACGGGGACGATCACGCCCCCGCCGGCGACGAGCACGGCTGCACGGGTGCCTTCCACCTGTGCTCCTGTCACCATTCCCAGGCGTCCGAGCTGCTCGCCGTCGCGCCGGCCGCACCGCGCGCTCGGCTTCCGGGCCGCGCCCCGCGCCGCAGCTCCGACGCCCCCCGCGAGCCCTTCCTGCCCGGGCTCGAACGCCCTCCGCGGGGCTGACGACCGCACCCTGAAACGCCGCATCCTCCGGCGTCCGAGAGCCGTTCTCGGCGCACGCCGGCGGGGAGCGGAGCCATGAATTCACGAAGGTCGCGCGGCCGCGCCGCGCCGCCTCGCGCCCCCGGAGACCTCGATCTCCGCCGGTGCGCCGATCCACCCGATCGCCGAGCGAGGCGGCGGGGGAGGAGATCATGCGCAGTCGTCATTCAGCAGTCGTGTTCATCGTCACCGTCCTCTGTTTCGCCCGATCCTCGGCGGCCGCTCCGCCCGGCGACGACGTCGCCGCCGAGCCTGTCGTTCCCGAGCTCACGCTGGAGGCCGCCCGCGCTGCGGCGTGGACCGACAGCCCGGAGGTCCGGGCCGCGGAGGCGGCGGTCGCGGAGGCCCGCGCCCGTCTCACCAGGGCCCGGGTCTATCCGCACAATCCTCGGGTGGAGGCTGAGAGAGCCGACCGGCGTGGCCCGGAGGGTGCGACGACCGATCGGGGCGTCGCCCTGCGCCAGGAGCTGGAGATCGCCGGCCAGCGAGGCAAGCGCACCGCCGCCGCCCGCGCCGGACTGGCGGCGGCGCAAGCCCGCCTGGACCGGGTCCGCCGCCGTGTCGGTGCCGCCGTGGAAGCCGCCTTCGCCGAGGCGATCCGGGCCCGCGCACTGCTGCGGATCGCCGGCGCCGACCTGGAGCTGACCCGGGAGCTGGTCCGGTTCGAGGAGCGCCGTCTCGAGGCCGGGGCGGGTACGCAGATCGAGCTCAACCTGGCCCGGGCCGCGGCCGGACGGGCCGCACGCAGACTCCATGAGGAGACCGCGGCCTGGGAGCAGGCCCGGAGCCGCCTCGCCGACGAGGTGGGGAGCGACCCGGCGAACCCCCCCGTGCCGGCCGGGGGGCTGCCCGCTGCTACCGGAAATCCACCGCCGCTCGATCGGCTGGTCCGCCGGGCGCTCGCGGAGCGATCCGACCTCCGTGCACGGACGAGCGACCTCGAGCAGGCCCGGCGCCGGGTGAGCGTGGAGCGCTCCCTCGCGGTGCCCAACCTGGAGGTCGGCGCGTTCGCGGCGCGGGAGGAGGGTGACGACGTCACCGGGGTGCGGGCGGGGATCGCCATTCCCCTGTTCGACCGGAACCAGGGAGGGATCGCCGAGGCCCGCGCGGCGGAGAGCCGGGCCGGTGCGGAGCGCGCCGATCTCGAGCTCCGGGTGCGACGCGAGGTGGCCTCGGCCCACGCCCGCTACCGGACCGCCGCGGCCGCGGTCCAGGCCCTGGACGGGCTGGTCGTGGGGACGCTCCGGGAGAGCCTGTCCCTCCTGCGCCAGGCGGTCGACGCGGGCAAGGTGAGCGCGTCGGACGTCCTGCTGCTCCGGCGGGAGCTGGTGGAGGGGCGTCGCGAACGGGTGCGAGCCGGGGGCGACGCGTGGATCGCCTGGAACGATCTGGAGCTGGCCGTGGGGGCGGACCTGCCCGGCGGCCCGACGCGACCGAGCCCTCCGGAGCCGGACGGTTCGGGGGAGTCGAAGGAGGCCGACGATGTGGAGTGAGATCGTGACTTCGATCCGACCGATCGTGGTGGGGATCGGGTTGCTGCTGTGGTTGGGAGCGTGCGGCGGAGGCGAGCGCGGCACGGAGATGCCGGAACCGGCCGATGCGGAGCGAGCGAGCCCCGGGGCCTCCGGTGACGAGCACGGGACGGACGTCGTGGAGCTGAGCCCCGAGGAGCTCGGCGCCGTGGAGATCGTCACCGGCCGGGCCGAGCGGCGGAGGTTGCCCGCGCGGCTCGCCACCACCGGCGAGGTGGACTACGAGCAGGACCGGATCGCCCACGTGAGCCCGCGGATCCCAGGCCGGATCGACCGGGTGCCGGCGAGCCTCGGGGACGAGGTCCGGCGCGGCCAGGTGCTGGCGGTCCTCGACTCGGTCGAGCTGGGTCGGGCCAAGGCCGAGTTCCTGGCCGCGAAGACCCGCGAGGAGCTGGCCCTGGAAAACTACGAGCGGGAGAAGGGGCTCCACGAGGACCGGATCTCCTCGGAGAAGGAGATGCTCGAGGCCCGGGCGGCGCACCTGGAGGCGATGGCCACCCGGGAGACCGCCGAGGAGACCCTGCACCTCTACGGCCTGAGCGACCAGCGCGTCGACGCCCTGGAGCCCGGGTCCCCCGGCGCCTCGCTCCTCGAGGTACGGGCTCCGATCGGCGGCCGGGTGGTACAGAAGCACGCCACGTTGGGCGAGCTGGCCAGGCCGTCGGAGAGCCTCTTCACCATCGCCGATCTCGGCCGGGTCTGGATCTGGATCGACGTCTTCGAGCGCGACCTGGCCGCGGTCCATCGGGGCGACGAGGTGGAGGTGCGGGTGGAGTCCTTCCCGGAGCGGACGTTCGAGGGCGAGGTGACCTATCTCAGCCCGGAGGTCGACCCGGAGACCCGGACGGTGCGGGCGCGGATCGACGTGCCGAACCCGGATGGCCTGCTGCGGCCCGGGATGTTCGCCGACGTGCGCCTGACCGACCCCCACGTGGCCGGAGTGGAGACCCTGGTGGTGCCCCAGGCCGCCCTGGTCCGCAGGGGAGAGGAGCGTCTCGTCTTCGAGCCCCTGGACGGGGGCCGCTTCGTCGCCCGGGCGGTCGAGACCGGCCGCCGGGTGGACGGGGTGGTCGAGGTGCTCTCCGGCCTCGAGCCCGGGGACCGGGTGGTCACCGAGGGATCGTTCTTCCTCAAATCCGAGCTCGCCCGCGCGGAGCTGGGCGGCGGGCACCACCACTAGAGGTGCGAATGACGACAATCGTCAAGGTCACGCGAGCTCCGGGAAGGGGAACGAGGGGTTGTGGGGGGATCCGATGACCCGCAAGCTCGTCGACTTCTCCCTCGACAACCGCTTCCTCGTCCTCACCCTCTGGATGCTCGCCGCCGTCCTCGGCGTCCGCTCCATGCTCACTCTCCCGGTCGACGCCGTCCCGGACGTGACCAACGTCCAGGTCCAGGTGCTCACCAACAGCCCCGGGCTCGCGCCGGAGGAGGTGGAGCGCTCCGTCACCTTCCCGGTCGAGACCGCCATGAGCGGGATCCCCCGGGTCACCGAGCTCCGCTCGGTCTCCAAGTTCGGGTTGTCTGTGGTGACCGTCGTCTTCGAGGAGGGCACCGACGTCTACTGGGCGCGCCAGCTCGTCTCCGAGCGGCTCGTCGAGGCCCGCGAGGAGATCCCCGACGGGTACGGCGAGCCGAAGATGGGACCGATCTCGACCGGTCTCGGTGAGATCTACCAGTTCGAGGTGAAGGGCGATCCGATGTGCCAACCCGGTGCCGCCGACACCGACCGGTGCTACACGCCCATGGAGCTCCGCACGATTCTCGACTGGTTCATCAACTACCAGCTCCGCTCGGTCCCCGGCATCGTCGAGGTCAACTCGTTCGGCGGGCTGCTCAAGACGTACCAGGTGACCCTCGACCCGCGGAAGCTCACCGCCTACAACCTGTCCGTGGGGGACGTGCTCGAGGCCCTCCGGGCCAACAACCGCAACGTCGGAGGGGGGTACATCGCTCACGAGGGCGAGCAGTACCTGGTGCGCGGCGAGGGGTTGGTGGAGAGCCTCGACGACATCGGCGCCGTGGTTCTCGCCCACGACGTCGAAGGGACGCCGGTCACCGTCGACGAGGTCGGCCGGGTCGAGCTGGCGCCGATGATCCGCCAGGGGGCGGTCACCCGCGAGGGCGAGGGCGAGGCGGTGGTCGGCATCGTCATGATGCTCCTGGGCGAAAACTCCCGGGTGGTGGTGGACCGGGTGAAGGAGAAGATCGACCGGATCCGCGACAGCCTGCCGCCGGGGGTGACCATCGAGCCCTACTACGACCGAACCGAGCTGGTGCGGCGCACGATCCACACGGTGGCAAAGAACCTCACCGAAGGCGGGATCCTGGTGATCCTGGTGCTCCTGCTCCTGCTGGGCAGCTTCCGGGGCGGACTGATCGTCGCCTCGGCGATCCCGCTGTCCATGCTCTCCGCCTTCATCGCCATGAAACAGCTCGGCATCTCGGGCAACCTGATGAGTCTCGGTGCCATCGACTTCGGGCTGATCGTCGACGGCTCGGTGGTGATGGTGGAGAACATCGTCCGGATGCTGCGGCGACGACGGGCCGGGGCGGAGGACGACGCGGGCTCCCATCTCGAGACCGTGCGCCGGGCGGCCCACCAGGTGGCCCGGCCGGTGGTGTTCGCCGTCGGCATCATCATCATCGTCTACCTGCCGATCCTGGCCCTGCGTGGCGTCGAGGGGAAGATGTTCCGGCCGATGGCGCTGACGGTGGTCTTCGCGCTGACCGCATCCCTGCTCTGTGCGCTGACCCTGATGCCGGCTCTGGCCAGCCTGTTCCTGAGGCGGGTCCCGGAGCGGGAGCCGTTCCTCTTCCGCTGGGCCAGGCGCCTCTACGTGCCGCTGCTCGGCCGGGCCATGGGGCGCCGGAAAGTCACCGTCGGTCTGGCGGTGGTGGTCTTCGGGGCCAGCCTCACCCTCGCGCCGTTCCTCGGCGCGGAGTTCATCCCGAGGCTCGACGAAGGGGCGATCGCCATGCAGATCTGGCGGCTGCCGTCGATCTCGCTGGAGCAGTCGAACGAGATCAGCACGCTGGCCGAGCGGGCGCTGCGCGAGGAGTTCCCGGACGAGATCGAGACCGTGGTCTCGCGGACCGGCCGCGCCGAGATCGCCACCGACCCGATGGGGGTCGAGATCAGCGACACGTACATCATGTTGCGACCCAGGGACGAATGGCGGTTCGAGTCCAAGGAGAAGCTGGTCGAGGCGATCGGGGAGACCATGGACGAACGGATCCCGGGTGCGATCTTCAGCTTCTCCCAGCCGATCGAGCTCCGCGTCTCGGAGCTGATCTCCGGGGTACGCTCCGACCTCGCCGTCCAGATCTTCGGCGACGACCTGGACCTGCTGAAGCGCAAGGCCGAGGAGGTGGCCCGCGTGCTCCGCGCAATCCCCGGCGCCGCGGACGTGAAGGCGGAGCAGACGACGGGGCTGCCGATGCTGCGGGTCCGGATCGACCGGCAAGCGGCGGCTCGCTACGGGGTCAACGCCGAGGAGATCCTGGACGTGGTCGAGGCGGTGGGGGGGACCGAGGCCGGCACCGTGCTCGAGGGTCAGAAGCGGTTCATGCTCCAGGCGCGGTTCGCCCCGGAGGTGCGCGGCGATCTGCAGAGGATCCGGGACCTGCGGGTCTCGGCGCCGCCCGCGCGGCCCGGGGGTGACCGGCGGCTGATCCCGCTGTCCCAGGTGGCCGACGTGACCATCGAGGAGGGCCCGGCCCAGATCAGCCGCGAGCGGATCAGCCGGAGGATCAGCGTCGAGGCCAACGTCCGGGGCCGGGACCTGGGCTCGTTCGTGGCCGAGGCCCGGGAGGCGGTGCGGCGGCAGGTGGAGCTGCCGACCGGCTGGACCGTCGAGTGGGGCGGCCAGTTCGAGAACCTGGAGAGCGCGTCGCAGCGCCTGGCGGTGCTGGTCCCGCTGGCGCTCTTCCTGATCTTCGTCCTGCTGTACTCGACCTTCGGCTCGGGGCGTCTGGCGCTCCTGATCTACCTCAACGTGCCGCTCGCTGTCACCGGCGGCATCCTGGCCCTGGCGCTGCGGGGCTACCCCTTCTCCATCTCCGCCGGGGTCGGCTTCATCGCGCTCTTCGGCATCGCGGTGCTCAACGGCGTGGTCCTGGTCTCCTACGTGGAGGACCGGCGTCGTCGCGGGCTGGCGCCCGACCAGGCCGCGCGCGAAGGCGCCCTGGTCCGCCTGCGGCCGGTCCTGATGACCGCCCTGGTGGCGTCGCTCGGGTTCGTGCCCATGGCGCTGGCCACCTCCGCCGGCGCCGAGGTCCAGCGCCCCCTGGCGACCGTCGTCATCGGCGGGCTGGTGACCTCCACGCTCCTGACGCTGCTGGTGCTGCCGGCGGTGTACGGGTGGCTCGCGGGCACCGGCTCGCGCTGAGGGGCGGCCCGGCTCACTCCTCGTCCGCCTCCGCGGTGGCCAACAGGAGTTCCTCGATCGAGCGGGTCAGGGTGTCGAAGGCGGTGGTCATCTCGCCGAGGGCGGCGGTGGCGCGCAGACGGGCGCTCAGCCGGGGGTCGGTCGGACGCTCAGGCTCGCGGGAGCCGCGCAGGCCCTCTTCGGCGAGCTCGCGCCGGGCGTCGCGCAGCGCGTTGGCCAGGAGGTGGGCGTCGGCCCCGAGCACGTCCAGAATCTTGTCCAGCGTGTCCACGTGGGGCCGCTTCTTGCCGCTCTCGTACTCCGAGATCATCGACGGGGTGATGCCGGCCCGCTTGGCCAGCTCCATCTGCAGGAGCCCGGAGCGGGTCCGGAGCAGGGCCAGGGCGCGGTCGAGCCGGTCGAAGGCGCTCATGGGGACCCCCCGGCGGGGGCGGTGATCGTCGCCCCGGGCACCCCGCCGGTCCGCGGGCCGCCGGATCGCCCGCGAACCGCACCTCGCCCGCGGCGTGCGTCGTTTCGACGATTGAGAGATTTCCGTTCGATCGAGCCGAAACGGGCGTTCCCTGG
>JASFUJ010000101.1:0-8092 GCA_050050355.1 Acidobacteriota bacterium | reverse complement strand
CCCGCCCAGGCCGCGTCCATCACCACGATGGTGCCGAGGGAGCAGTTCGGCCGGGCCAACGGGATCATGTCCATGGTGCAGTTCGGGGCGACCGTCGTGTCGCCCGCGCTCGCGGGGATCCTGCTGGCGCCGATCGGGCTCCAGGGGATCTTCGGCATCGACGTCGTCACCTTCCTCTTCGCGGTCGCCGTGCTCTTCCTGCTGCGCATCCCCCAGCCGCCGCGTTCGGCCGAAGGGGCCCAGGGGGCGGGATCCCTGCGCAAGGAGATCGTCTACGGGTTCCGGTACCTCACCGGCCGGACCGCCCTGCTGAGCCTCCTCGGGCTGTTCGGCATGGTCACCTTCCTCGTGGCCTTCTTCGTCGGCGTGATCAACCCGATGATCCTGGCGCGGACCGCCAACGACGAGACGGTCCTCGGGCTCGTCCTGAGCCTGAACGGCGTCGGCGGAGTGCTGGGCGGGCTCCTGCTGAGCACCTGGGGCGGCCCCAAGACCCGGATCTTCGGCGTCCTGGGAGGGGTCATCGCCATGAACTTCGGGATCGCGCTGACCGGCCTCGGTCAGTCCCTCTGGCTCTGGGGGATCGGCGCCTTCCTGGCGGCCTTCTTCATTCCGATCATCAACGGCTGCAACCGGGCGATCTTCCAGTCGAAGATCGCGCCGGACGTCCAGGGCAGGGTGTTCGGGGTCATGCGGGTCGTCGGCCAGGCCGCGTTCCCCCTGGCGATGCTCATCGTCGGTCCCCTCGCCGACTACGTCTTCGAGCCGGCGATGATGTCGGGCGGCGCGCTCGCGCCCCTCTTCGGAGCCGTCGTCGGAATCGGCGAAGGCGCCGGCATGTCCCTGATGATGCTGCTGGCGGGGCTCGCCGGGATCCTCGTGGGGCTCCTCGGGTTCGTCGTCCGGAACGTTCGGGACGTGGAGACCCTCCTGCCGGATCAGGTTCCCGGCAACGCGGCGGCGGCGGAGTGAACGATGGCGGGTGACCTGCCTCTGATCACCCGGCTGTCGGCCGACGGTGAGGTCGAGCTTCGCGAGGACCTGGAGTATCGCTCCGATCCGGCGCTGGGGCTGGATCTCCATCTGCCGGCCGGGGACGGGGGCGGCCCCCGTCCGGCGGTGCTCTTCGTCCACGGCGACGGTCCGCCCGAGTACCTCGAAGGGATCAAGAGCTCCGCCCAGTACGCGGGCTGGGGGCGGCTCGCCGCCGCCTCCGGCCTGGTCGGAGTGACCTTCGACCACCGGTCGACGCACGGCTGGACCCGCATCGCGGAGCCGGCCGAAGACGTCGAACGGGCCGTCTCGTTCGTTCGGGAGCGCTCCGCGGACCTCGGGATCGACGGCGACCGGCTCGCCGTCTGGTCCTGCTCGGCCGGGCCGCCGGTCGTGCTGCCCACGCTCCTGAGAGAGCCTCCGCCGTACGTCCGGTGCCTCGCCGTATGCTACGGCGTGATGGACCTGGAGCCGGCCGCCGAGCGCGTCGAGGATGCGGCGGTGAAGGCGGCGCTCCGGGCGGCGTCCCCGCTGGAGGCGCTGCGTGCGTCCGGCGGGAACGTGCCGCCGATGCTGATCGCGCGGGCGGGTGCCGACAACCCGCGGCTCAACCGTGGGCTGGACCGGTTCATCGCCGAGGCTCTGGCGCTCAACGCTCCCGTCGAGGTGATCAACCTCCCCGAGGGAGACCACGGCTTCGAAGTCCGCAACGACGATGCGCGGTCGTCGGAGGCCGTCCGGAGAACCGTGGAGTTCATGAAGCACCACACCGGTTAGAGCCGCTCCTTGAAGTAGTTCACCACGCCGCCGTCCAGGATGAGATCCACCTGGCGCTCGGAGAGGCCGTGGGTGGTGCGGATCTCGGTCCCCCTGGTCCGGTTCTCGAGCACGATCTCGCCGCCGCCGCGCGCCCGGCGCAGGGCCTCGCGCAGGTTCGTCACCCGGATCTCGTCCCCCTCGTCGATCCCGTCGTAGTCGGCCGGGTCCACGAATTCGAGGGGTACGATGCCGAAGTTGGCCAGGTTCTGCCAGCCGATCCGGGCGTAAGACCTGGCCAGCACGGCGAGCTGGCCCAGGTAGCGCGGGGCGATGGCCGCGTGCTCCCGCGACGACCCCTGGGCGTAGTTCTCTCCCGCCACGAGCACGTGGCCGCCCTTGTGGTCCTTGAGCTCCTTCGCCCGCTCGGCGAAGCCTGGCTCCCTCAGGTAGTAGACGAACTCGCTGATCTTCGGGATGTTGGAGCGGTAGGGCAGCACGTCTTCGCCGGCCGGCATGATCTCGTCGGTGGAGACGTCGTCGCCCACCTTGAGGAGCACCGGCACGCAGAACCTGTCCACCAGCTCCGGGAAGTAGGGGAACTCGTGGATGTTGGGGCCCTTCTCGAGCTCGATCCTGGGCGCTCCCGAGGTCGGCTCGGCGGGAGCCTCGAGCATGGCCGTGTTGACGATCACCTCCTCCGGCTCGCGCCACCGGGGGTAGTCGATCCCGAGCAGCTCCGGGAGCGTCCGCGGGTCGGTGATCTTGCCGGTGAGGGCCGAGGCGGTCACGGTCTCCGGGCTGCACAGGTGGACCTGGTCGTCGGCGGTTCCGGAGCGGCCGGGGAAGTTCCGGGGCACCGTGCGCAAACTGATCTCGCCGGACGCCGGCGCCTGCCCCATGCCGATGCAGCCGCCGCAGCCGGCCTGGTGGAAGCGGGCGCCGGCGGCGATCAGCTCCTGGATCGCGCCCAGATCGGCCAGATTCTGGAGGATCTGCCGGGAGGTGGGGGTGACGTCGAACGACACCCGCTCGTGGGTCATCCGGCCGCGGACCATCCGGGCCGGCACCCAGAAGTCGCGCAGGCCGGGGTTGGCGGAGGAGCCCAGGTAGGCCTGGTAGATGGGCTTGCCCTCGACCTCCGTGACCGGCACCACGTTGCCCGGGGAGGAGGGCAGGGCGATGAGCGGCTCGAGGGTCGAGAGGTCGATCTCCTCGTAGACGTCGTACTCGGCCCCCTCGTCGGCCACGAGCTCGGTCCAGACCTCTTCGCGGTGGTGGGCCCGCAGGAAGCGGCGCACGGCGTCGTCCGAGGGGAACACGGTGGAGGTGGCGCCCAGCTCGGTGCCCATGTTGGCGATCACGTGGCGGTCCATGGCCGAGAGGCCGGCGAGGCCCGGCCCGTGGTACTCGATCACCCGGCCCACGCCGCCGTCCACGTCGTGGCGGCGGAGCATCTCCAGGATCACGTCCTTGGCGCTGACCCACTCGGGCAGCTCGCCGGTCAGCTTCACCCCCCAGACCTCGGGCATTGCGAGGTAGAGCGGCTCGCCGACCATGGTCAGGGCCACGTCGATCCCCCCGGCGCCGATGGCGAGCATGCCGAGGGAGCCGGCGGCCGGCGTGTGGCTGTCGGAGCCGACCATGGTCTTGCCCGGCACCCCGAAGTGCTCCATGTGCAGCGGGTGGGAGACGCCGTTGCCGGGCCGCGAGTACCAGATCCCGAACCGGCGGCAGGCCGAGCGCAGGAAGAGGTGGTCGTCGGCGTTCTTGAAGTCGGTCTGGAGCAGGTTGTGGTCCACGTACTGGGCGGAGAGCTCCGTGGCGACCCGGTCCACCCCCATGGCTTCGAGCTCCAGCATGACCATGGTGCCGGTGGCGTCCTGGGTGAGGGTCTGGTCGATGCGCAGACCGATCTCCGCGCCCGGCTCCATGGAGCCTTCGGCGAGGTGGGAGCGGATGAGCTTGCGGGTGACGTTGTCGGCCATGGGGTACCTCTTCGGGTTCGTCGTGGTCGTCGGGGTCGTCGGGGTCGGGGGTGACGGGACATTCAAGTTCGATGCCGGGGTTCGATGGTGGTTGGGTGGACGGCTTCGCCGGAGGGCTCGCCGGGAGCGGTCCGGGGGCTCCCGGCCTGCGGCACGGCTCCGCCTGGAAGAACTTCGGCCGGGGGGCTCCGCCGGAGGGTTTGCCGGGAGGGTACGCGGGGAGCTCCCTCGGCGGCGAACTGCGACCGGCGAGGGACTCCCCGCGCCCCTCCGCAGATGACTGTTCGTTGCCATAGCCGACCGATGCACCTCGTTTGCCCCTGTAGCGGCCGGGGCGGGGGCGTCCCTCGCCCCCCGTGAGGGGGGGAGAGGGATCGAGGGAGTTGGGGGGGAGATCCAGTGGGTTCTCCCTCGCCCCCCGTGAGGGGGGGAGAGGGATCGAGGGAGTTGGGGGGGAGATCCAGTGGGTTCTCCCTCGCCCCCCGTGAGGGGGGGAGAGGGATCGAGGGAGTTGGGGGGAGATCCAGTGGGTTCTCCCTCGCCCCCCGTGAGGGGGGAAAGGAATCGAGGGAGTCGGGGGAGATCCGGACCTGCGCCGGCCGGGTTTCGGGGGGATCGAGGGAGCCACGGAAGTCACGCAGTTTCCAATTTGCAGCACTACATGGAATGAGGCGGCACTCCCGTCGCCTCGAATCCAATCCGAGGAGGAGACCATGAAGAAGACTTCCCTGACCGTTCTCGCCCTGTTCACCGTGGCCGTTCTGTTCGCCCTGCCGGCTCAGGCCGAGGATGCGCAGACCGTGCCGGCTCCCGCCGTGGACGCTCAGGTCCGCCAGGTCGACACCGTTCCGGCCGGGCCCGGGTCCTGCGACGAGGCGCTGGTTCCGGTTCCGGTCCTCGAGGTCGGTTCCGCCTGGGACTGCCCCTTCGGTGCCCCGTTCTGCTCGGAGCACGACGACTGCGACGACTACTGCGGCGATCCCCGCTTCGGGTACTGCGAATGGAACGGCTGCTGTAGCTGTCTCGGCTGACCGCCGGCTCGAAGGACTTCGGGGCGCCGGCCGAGATCGGCCGGCGCCCCGGTCGGCGCCCCCGGTCGGTGGCCGGGCCCGGGCTGATACCATTCCGGGCGCCCGCTCCCGGGGCGCCGGGACGGGATCACACACAGCCAGGAGGGACTTCCGATGCTTGCCGACCAGATCGAGGACATCCAGAGCGCGCTGGCCGACGAAGGGGTCGACGGCTGGCTCTTCCAGTGCTTCCAGAACAACGACCCGGTGAGCCTGCAGCTCCTCGGGCTCACCGGGGATCACCTGGTGACCCGGCGGTGCTACTACCTGGTGCCGAGGAGCGGGGAGCCGAAGAAGCTGGTCCACGACCTGGAGCCCTGGATGCTCGATCACCTGCCCGGGGCCAAGGAGCGCTACCGCACCTGGCAAGAGCACCACGACGGAGTGGCCGGTCTGGTGCGGGGCGTGGGCAAGCTGGCGGTCCAGTACAGTCCGGAGGCCGGGTTGCCCACGGTCTCGCGGCTCGACCTGGGAACCGCCGAGCTGCTGCGCGGCGCCGGCTGCGAGCTGGTGACCTCCGCCGAGCTGGTCCAGCGCTTCGCCGCCACCTGGACCCCGCAGCAGCTCGACAGCCACCGCCGTGCGAGCCGGGAGCTCCACCGGATCGTTCTCGCCGCCTTCGACCGGGTGCGCGAGGCCCTGGCCGGGGACGGCACCGACGAGCACACGATCCAGCGCTACATCCTGGAGCAGTTCGACGCCGCCGGCCTGATGACCGAGTCGAACCCGATCGTGGCCATCGACGCCCACGCGGCCGATCCTCACTACCAGCCGGGCCCGGACCGTTCCTCGCCCATCCGTCCCGGGAACTTCCTGCTCATCGACCTGTGGGCCAAGGAGAAGGCCGAGGGCTCGATCTACGCCGACATCACCTGGACCGGCGTCTGCGCGCCGGCTCCCGAAGATCGGCACCAGAAGATCTTCGAGATCGTCCGGGACGCCCGGGACGCGGCCCTCGGGCTGGTGCAGTCCCGCTACCCGGGCGGGGAGGTCTGCGGCTACGAGCTGGACGACGCGGCCCGGAATCTGATCCGGGACGCCGGCTACGGCGATCAGTTCATCCACCGCCTCGGCCACTCCATCGACACCGCCGACCACGGCCAGGGCGCCAACCTGGACAACCTGGAGACCCACGACACGCGCCGCCTCATCCCCATGACCGGCTTCTCGATCGAGCCGGGGATCTACCTGAAGGGCGACTTCGGCGTGCGGAGCGAGATCAACGTGGCCCTGACGCCCGATGCCGCCGAGGTCACCGGCGCCGAGCCGCAGCGCGAGCTGCTGCGGTTGATGTAGAGCGCTCCTGGACCGCCTCCCTCCTCCGTGGCAGCGAACGAACCCGGCGACGCGGAACAACGGGTCCTCGGTGACTTCGCACCCGCCCTGAGCCTGCTCCCGGCTCCGGAGCGGGAGCGGGCTCGCGCCCTGACCGCCTACGCGGCGGCCCTCTTCGCGCGGGCGCGGAGCGGGGACGACCGCCAGGACGAGGAGAACCGGCGGGCACGGGTCGAGAGCATCGACCGGCTGGCGCGGGCGCTGCGGCAGAGACTCGACGGCTCCCCGGGACCGGCGGGCGAACGCCCGGAACCTCCGGCGCCCGGCGTGGACGCCATGGCAGCGGCCGATCGCCGGCACCCGTGGCCCCCCGAAGCCCTCGACGAGATCGCGGAGAGTGCCCGCCACCGCGCGGTCACGCCCCGTCCGGCGACCCGGCGGGACGGTTTCTCGAGCGCGCTGCGCCTCGGCGCGGCCCTCGCCTGCGCCCAGCTCGGTGCCCCCCAGCCGCCCGAGGTCGCCCGCTTCGCCGGTGCCCTGGTGCGTCTCGTCCTCCTCCAGAGCCTCGGCAGCGAGCTCGACGCCGGCCGCTGCTCCCTGGCCCTCGAAGACCTGGACGACGACGTCTCGGACCGAGCCGCCAAACCGGATCTCCGGGCGATCGTCGAGGCCGTCCGCGGCCAGTGCCAGCGCCTCCGGCCCGATCTCCTGGCCATCGGCAAACCCCTCGCCGACCTCCCCGGCCCCTACCGCCGGGCCGCCTCCTACCTCCTCCTCGCCGGCCTCAGGCTCCTCGCCGAGCTCGAAGACGCCAACTCGACGTTCCTGACCGACCCCCCGAAGATCGGTCGCCTGACCCGGTGGGGTCTGCTGCTGCAAGCTTGGCGGGGAAGGGTTCTCTAGACCGCCTCCTGACACTCCCTCCCCCTGTTTCCCGAGGATTCGCCCTTGGGGCGGCTTCGAGGTGAGGGTCGGACGACTGTGAGGATTCGGTGACGAACGGTGTCCCGGTACCGGGGCCTCCCGAGCCGCTTCCGGCGAACGCCTCCGCGGAGGATGGACCTCCGGGTGCCCTCCCGGCGAACGCCTCCGGCGGAGGATTCCATCCCGGCCGCCAGGCACCGTCCCCTCTATAATCCGGCCCATGTCCAGGACCGACTCCAGCACCGAGACCGACCGACTCCCCCGCACCTCCTCCGGAATCGAGATCCGCCCCACCTACCGGCCCGACGACACCCGCCGGATCGACTACGGGGCGAAGATCGGCGACCCGGGCACGCCGCCCTACACCCGCGGCCTCTACCCGGAGATGTACCGCAAGCGCCTCTGGACCATGCGCCAGTACGCCGGCTACGCCGACGCCGAAGAGTCCAACCGCCGCTACCGCTACCTGCTCGAACAGGGCACCACCGGCCTCTCGGTGGCCTTCGACCTGCCCACCCAGATCGGCTACGACTCCGACCACGCCATGGCCGCCGGCGAGGTGGGCCGCGTCGGCGTCGCCATCGACACCCTCGACGACATGCGCCGCCTGTTCGACCGCATCCCCCTCGACCGGGTCACCACCTCCATGACCATCAACTCTACCGCCGCGGTCCTCCTGGCCCTCTACCTGGTGGTGGCCGAGGAGCAGGGCGTCCCCTGGGAGAAGGTGGGCGGCACCGTCCAGAACGACATCCTCAAGGAGTACGCCGCCCGGGGCACGTACATCTACCCGCCCCGCCCGTCCATGAAGCTGGTCACCGACGTGATCGCCTTCTGCGCCGACCGGGTGCCGCGCTGGAACACCATCTCCATCTCCGGGTACCACATCCGCGAGGCTGGCTCCACGGCCGTCCAGGAGGTGGCCTTCACCCTCGCCAACGGCCTGGCCTACGTCCAGGCCGCGGTCGACCGGGGCCTGGACGTCGACGACTTCGCTCCCCGGCTCTCCTTCTTCTTCAACGCCCACAACAACTTCCTCGAGGAGGTCGCCAAGTTCCGCGCCGCCCGCCGCCTCTGGGCGGAGCT
>JASFUJ010000100.1:0-8179 GCA_050050355.1 Acidobacteriota bacterium | reverse complement strand
GGCGCACGCCGAGCTCGTAGAACACGTTGGCGTTGGCGGTGGTCAGGTCCGCGACCGCGTAGTCGCACAGCACCAGCCGCTCGAACATGGGCTTGTGGATGATCCCGCCGACCCGCTCCTCGTCCGCCCGCAGCGGCTCCAGCCCCGCCGCCTCGACCGCGGGGCGGATCAGCTCCTCGTAGACCGCGTCGAAGTCGATCACGGCGCCGGCGGCGTCCGGCTTCTCGCCGAACGGCATCAGGACGAAGCACAGGGGGCGGGCGGCCGGCGTGGCGGCCTGCTCGGCGGGGGGGTCAGTGGGAGCCATCTCGGGTCGGAGGCATCAGGAGTCGGGCAGGAGTCGGAAGAAGGCCTCGGGAGCGATGGAATGGCTCATTCTAGCAGCAGGTCCTCCAACGATGGGTTAAGCTATGATCCAAGGGTTCTCTGCATGTTGCTCCTCATCGGCTGAAGGCCGCCCGGCGCCGCTCCGGATCGGGATTCGAGCGCCGGACCGGGAAGGGACCGCCTGCGTGCCGTTCGAATACGACGTCTTCATCAGCTACGCCCACCTGGACGACGAACCCCTGGTCGAAGGGGAGCGCGGTTGGATCACGGACCTCCACGCGGTGCTCGAGAAGCGCCTGGCGATGCTCCTCGGTGAGCGGCCACGCATCTGGCGGGACCGGGAGCTGCGGGGCAATCAGGTGTTCGACGACGCCATCGCCCGGAGCTTCGATCGCTCCGCCCTCTTCCTCTCGGTGGTCACGCCGCGCTACGTGCGCTCCGACTACTGCCGCAAGGAGCTCTCCGAGTTCTGCCGCAAGGCGTTCGAGGAGGGCGGCCTGGGGGTCGAGGACCGGTTCCGGGTCCTCAAGGTGATGAAGACCCCGGTGGAGGTCGACGAGCAGCCGTCGCCCATGGACCGGATCCTCGGCTACGAGTTCTACCGGATCGAGCCCGAGCGCAACCGTCTCCGCGAGCTCCGGGTCCGCTCCGACGAGGACCGCGAGCGGTTCCTCGGGGTGCTCGAGGACCTGGCCCAGGAGATCAAGGAGGGCCTGGAGCTGCTCGAGCGCTCGGGCCTGGCGAAGGACGCCGCGGCCCACGAGGGGTCGCGTTCCATCGTCTATCTGGCCCCCACCAGCTCGGACCGGAAGGACGACTACGAGCTGGTCCGCCGCGAGCTGCTGGAGCGGGGGCACACGGTGCTCCCGGACCGGCCGCTGCCGCTCGAGGACTCCGCGCTGCGCCAGGCGGTGGTCTCGGACCTGGACCGGGTGAGCCTGGCGGTGCACCTGGTGGGGGAGCGGCACGGCGTGGTTCCGGAGAACGCCGAGCACTCGGTGGTGCAGATCCAGAACGACCTGGCGGCGGTGCGCAGCGGAGCGGCGGGGCTGGAGCGGATCCTCTGGCTGCCGCCCGGGCTCGTGGCCGCCGACTCCCGCCAGGAGAAGCTGATCGAGACCCTGCGGACCGACCCGGAGGCGCAGCGCGGCGCGGAGCTCCTGGAGACCAGCGTCGAGGAGCTCAAGGCGGAGATCCTGGAGCGGCTGGAGCGCCAGCGCAAGGAGCGCGAGCGCCGGGCCGACGGGGCCGCCCCCGCCGCCGTCGCCGGCGAGACCGAGGCGGGGCCGCCCTGGATCTACCTCATGCACACCGCCGAGGACGACGAGGACGTGACTCCGCTCGAGGATCTCCTTTGGGACGCGGGGATGGAGGTCCGCCGGCCGCTCTTCGAGGGCGACGAGGCCGCCCTGCGCGAGGAGCACGAGGAGAACCTCCAGCTCTGCGACGGCTTTCTCGTCTACTACGGGCGGGGGCACGAGCGCTGGCTCCGGAAGATGCTCGCCGACCTCAAGAAGGCGCCGGGCCTGGGCCGCACCAAGCCGATCCTCGCCAAGGCGGTCTGGGTGGCCCCGCCGGACGACCCGCGCAAGGGGCGCTTCCGCACCCACGAGGCGGAGGTCCTGCGCCCCCGTGGAACGGAGGGAGCGGAGGGCGCGCCCGGGGCCGACGACCTGGCGGCGTTCCTCGGCCAGCTCCGCGACCACCTGGAGAGCCGGTGAGCGAGGTGCTCAACCCGTTCCCGGGGCTGCGGCCGTTCGGCTCGGAGGAGGCCCACCTCTTCTTCGGCCGCGAAGAGCACCTGGACGACCTGCTCGGCCGCCTCCGGAGCCGCCGCTTCGTGGCGGTGGTCGGTGCGTCCGGGAGCGGCAAGTCGTCGCTGGTGCTGGCCGGGCTGATTCCGGCCCTCCACGGCGGCCTGCCCGCGGCCGGCGGCTCCGCCTGGCGGGTGGCCCGCATGCGCCCCGGGGTGGACCCCATCGGCCGCCTGGCCGAGGCGTTGCTGAGCCCGAAGGTTTGGGACCTTGAAGGGGACCTGGACGGTGACGGGAGCGACCGGAGGGAGTGGACCGGGGGAACGGAGGGTGGGGAAGACGGACCGGACGACCTGGACGGCCTCTGGGACCGGGACCTGGAACGGGACATGACCGCCGCGACCCTGCGCCGGAGCCGCCTGGGGCTGGTCCAGGCGGTGCGCGAGAGCCGGCTCGGCGCGGGGGAGAACCTGCTGGTCCTGGTCGATCAGTTCGAGGAGCTGTTCCGGTTCCGACGGCTCCGGAGCGCCGGGGTCCGGGACGAGGCCGCGTCGTTCGTCCACCTGCTGCTGGAGGCCGCCCGCCAGGAGGACGTGCCGATCCACGTCCTGATCACCATGCGCGCCGACTTCCTGGGGGAGTGCGTCCAGTTCCCGGGGTTGCCGGAGGCCATCAACCGGGGCCAGTACCTGATCCCCCGGCTCGACCGTCGCCGGCGCCGGGCGGTGATCGAGGGGCCGGTCCGCGTCGGCGGCGCCGAGATCGACCCACCCCTCCTCCAGCGGCTGCTGAACGACGTGGGGGACGACCCGGACCAGCTCCCCATCCTCCAGCACGCCCTGATGCGCACCTTCGACCTCTGGCTCGAGCGGACCGGTGACGCGGGGGGAGACCGGCCCCCGATCGGCCTCGCCGACTACGAGGCCGCCGGCACCCTGGGTCAGGCCCTCTCGCGGCACGCGGAGGAGGCCTTCGCCGCCCTCGACGACTCCGGCCGGGGGATCGCCGAGACGCTCTTCAAGTCGCTCACCGAAAAGACCGCCGACGGCCAGGGGATCCGGCGCCCGACCACCCTCGGGGAGATCGCGGACGTGGCGGAGGCCGACCGGGCCGAGGTGGCGGCGGTGATCGAAGTCTTCCGCGCGCCCGGCCGGGCCTTCCTCATGCCGGTCGCGGGTACGCCGCTCGGCGAGGACACCCTCGTCGACATCTCCCACGAGAGCCTGATGCGGGTCTGGGGCCGGCTCGAGCGGTGGACGGCCGAGGAGGCCGAGGCGGTGGCGTTCTACCGTCGCCTGGCCCAGGCGGCGGAGCTCCACTTCGCCGGGGAGGCGGGCCTGTGGCGCGACCCGGAGCTCGAGCTGGCGCTCCAGTGGCGCGAGACCCATCGGCCCAACCCCGCGTGGGCCGCCCGCTCGGGGCTTCCGTTCGAGCCGGTCATGGAGTTTCTGGAGCGCAGCCGGGAGGACCGGGACGCCCGCCGGGCGGCGGCCGAAGAGGCCCGCCGCAAAGAGGTGGAGCAGGCCCGTGCGCTGGCCGAGGCGCAGCAGCGACGGGCCGAGACCGAGCGCCGGACCGCCACCAGGCTGCGCCGCGCCATGGTCCTGATCTCGGGCGCCCTCGTCGTCATGGTGGTCTCGGCGGCGTGGGCCCTGTGGGAGACCCACCGGGCCGAGAAGCTCTCGCGGGATTCGGCCGCGGCGGAGGTGGCCGCGCTCGCGTCCTCCGCCGACCACTGGGTGGAGGCCGACCGGGGGTTCGAGGCCTTGCAGGAGGCCCTGTTCGCGGCCCGGCAGTACCGCCAGCTCGCCCAGCGGGCCGGTCCCCGGCCGGAGCTCCGCAAGCAGGTGGAGGCGGCGCTGGTCCACTCCCTCTTCGGCCTCCACGAGCGCAACCGGTGGCAGGGCCACGCCGCCTGGCCCAACGCCCTGGAGTGGACCCCGGACGGCGAGGCGCTCCTGTCTGCCGGCTACGAGCAGGTGGTCAAGAGCTGGCGTCCGGACGGGACACCCCTGCCGGCCGGCGCCGCCCACCGGTCGACGATCTTCGCCCTGGCGGTGAGCCCGGCCGGCGGGGCCGTCGCCTCCGCGGGCGGGGGCGGCACGATCCGGATCCGGGGCGGCGACGGGGAGGTGATCGACATCCCCGACGCCCACGAAGGGACGGCGGTCCGCAGCCTCGACTTCAGCCCGAGCGGGGCGATCCTGGTCTCGGGCGGCGACGACGGCGCCCTCCGGCTCTGGGGCCGCGACGGCCGGTTCCGGAGCGTCACCCGCGCGGACTGGACGGGGCGGGTCAACGCCGTGCGGTTCTCGCCCTCCGGCCCCCTCCGCGTGGCCGCCGGGGGCGACGACGGGACGATCGAGATCTGGCGCGGCCTCGGTGAGGATTCGACCGACGGGGCGGGGGAGTGGATCCGGGAGGTCACCTTCTCGGCCCACGAAGGCGGGGTGCAGGCCCTCGACTTCCTCCCGCGGGGCGACCGCCTGGCGTCCGGCGGCACGGACGGCCGGGTGGTGGTCTGGAGCCTGGAGGGCGAGCCGCTCCTGACCGAGGAGGCCCACGGCCCGGTGGACACGGTCCGGTTCTCGCCGGACGGAGACACGCTCGCCTGGTCCGGTGCGGACCGGGTGATCCACGTGCGCCGTCCGGACGGGCAGGTCCTCGACCTCGTCGGTCACAGCGAGCCGGTGGCCGGCATCGCCTTCAGCCCGGACGGTACCGTCCTGGCCTCCACCGCGCGGGACATGAGCGTGCGCCTCTGGCAGCTCGACAACCCGTACCAGACCACCCTGGAGGGGCACGGCGGGACCGTCTGGGAGGTGGACGTGGACCAGGACGGGACGCGGATCGCCTCCTGCAGCGACGACAACACGGTGCGGCTCTGGACCGCCGGGGGCGAGCTGATCCACACCCTCGAAGGGCACCGCAAGCTGGTCCGCTCGGTGCGCTTCGCGCCCGGCGGGCGGCTCCTGGCCTCCGCCAGCCACGACGGCACGGTGCGGGTCTGGACGCTGGGGTCCTCGGACGCGGAGCCGGCCTCCGTGTCCTTCGAGGGGGATCCGGTCGGGGTCAACGAGGTGGACTTCGGACCGGACGGGGAGTCGCTGGTGACCGCGGGGCTCTCGGGCACGGTCGGCTGGTGGAGCCCGAGCGGGAACGGCGGCTACCGGAAGGACCACGAGCTCCACTCCGGCGAGAGCCAGGTCTGGGGCGTGCGCTACGGCCCGGAGAACGGCCTGCTCTGGACCGGCGCCGATCCGATCGTCCGGGTCCAGTCGGCGGACGGCGCCGTCGCCGTGCTCGAGGCCCGGGGCGGCGGCATCGTCCGCGGGACGTTCAGCCCGGACGGCACCCTGGTCGCCGCGGCCATGGTCACCGGCGACGCCTTCGTCTGGCGGCTGTCGCGGTCTTCCGGCGCCGCGCTGGAGACCGAGCTGGTCGCCCGTATCGCGGGCCACGACCGGGGCGTCAACGGCGTCGCCTTCAGCCCGGACGGCCGGATCTTCGCCACCGCCGGGCTGGACGGCGTGGTCAAGCTCTGGAACACCGACGACTGGAGCCTCCTGCGCGTGCTGCGCGGCCACCACAGCAGCGTGACCTACGCCGCCTTCAGCCCCCGGGGCAACTTCCTGGTCTCGTCCAGCTCCGACCGGACGATCAAGATCTGGCGCCTGTACGACCTGTCGCTCGACGAGCTCGTCACCCAGGCCGAAGAGTGGCTGGCCGACTACCGGAAGCTCTCGAGCGGATCCGGGACGGCTCCCGACGATCCCCTCCCCTGACCGACCCTGACCGACCCTGACGAAGGAGAAGACCATGATCCCTGCTCTCGGCTCGCCCCGGCGTCGCACTCCCCGGACGCTCGTCACCCTCGCCGTCCGCCGCGCCGTTCCGGTCTTCGCCCGGATGCCGGCGGCGCTCCTGCCCCTGCTCCTGTCCGCCGCCGGGCTCGCCGGGCCGGTCCGGGCCGGCGACGTCCCCTACCCGCCGACCCCGGACTGGGAGTCGGTCGCCCCCGGCTACTGCGGGACCGGGCTCGCCTTCGCCGACCTCGACGGCGACGGCTGGAAGGACATGGTGGTGTCGAACGGCAACGACATCGCGAAGCAACAGGTGTTCGTCCACCTGAACCGGGGCGACGGGACCTTTCCCAAGGCTCCGGACTGGACCTCGGAGGATTACGCCTACAACGGCAACCTCTCGGTCGGCGACGTGAACGGCGACGGCCGGCCGGACGTGGCGGTCTCCGTCTACACCGGCCCCAACCACACCTACTCCGGGGGCGGCGCCAAGCTCTACCTGAACCAGGGCTCAGGCGGCGGCCTGCTCGAGCCCACTCCGTCGTGGCAGGTGAGCGGCTTCCCCTCCTTCGGCTGTGCCCTGGGCGACGCCGACGGCGACGGCGACCTGGACCTGGCCGTGGCCGCCGGCAACCCGATCGCCGAGACCGAGACCTTCGCTTCGCAGCCGGACTGCAAGCAGCCGTACCGGAAGGCCGGCGGCACCTACGTGGCGTCCCAGGAGCCGCCGTACGAGTCGAACGGCTTCGTCTTCTACAACGAGGGCGGCACCCTGGGGAGCCAGCCGGGCTGGATCTCGGACGACAAGCTGGTGGCCATGGACGTGACCTTCGCCGACGTGAACCAGGACGGCGCCATCGACCTGGTCTACGCCGATCCGCGGCCGGCGATCTACCTGGGGGACGGAACCGGCGGGATCAGCCGAACGCCCGGCTGGCGGGCCACGGACACCTCCCACTTCTCGAACCAGTTGGCGTTCGCGGCGACCCTGGACGTGGAGACGACCGACGACAAGGCCCGCGTGTCCTCGCTCCTGGTGGCCGGCAACAGCTACATGGGGGGCGGGCCCGGCCGGTTCGACCTCTACCGCTTCGCCTCGTCCTACGTGCTCGAGTACAACCCGAAGACGGCCAGCCCGTCCTGGTCCTCGCCCCTGGGCGGCTGGGGCTCCGGCGTGCTCTTCGCAGACGCCGATCAGGACGGTGACCTGGACCTCTACGCCGGCCGCTGGGCGCCGCCGGGCAGTGGGGTCCTCGGCGCGCCCATCGAGATCTACCCCGGCAACGGAAACCTCTTCGCCGACCGGCCGGCCTGGACCTCCGAGACGTCGTCGGTGCTGGAAGTCTTCGCCGTGGCCGACCTGAGGAACCGGGCCCTGCGGACCGGCCGGGCCGACTTCGCTCCGGCGGAGGGCGAAGCCTGGTCGGTGCTCACGCTGCCGGTGCAGACCGTCGAGGGAGTCTCCGGGGTGACGGTCGACGGCCGGACCCTGCCGGCCGGCGCCTACAACGCGCCCCCCGGGACCAACCTGGTCTACCTGGCCGAGCCGCTGGAGAGCCCCCGGGCGGCCACCGTCACCTACCGGACCTCCCCCGTGCTCGACCTGGGGGTGACCAACTGGGACTGCGCCAAGGGGAACTACCTGTTCTACTCCCGCTACGGGGAGTGAACGCGGTCAGCTCAACAGCAGCTCCAGGTCCTCGGACGACAGGGTCTTGAACGCCCCGCCGCCGGAGAGCACGGCATCCGCCAGCTCCCGCTTGGTCTTCTGGAGCTCCAGGATCTTCTCCTCGACCGTCTCCCGGGCGATCAGCCGGTAGGCGATCACCGGCCGGTCCTGGCCGATCCGGTGCGCCCGGTCCACGGCCTGGGCCTCGACCGCCGGGTTCCACCAGGGGTCCAGCAGGAAGACGTAGTCGGCCGCGGTCAGGTTGAGGCCGGTGCCCCCCGCCTTCAGGCTGATCAGGAACAGGCGGCAGTCCGCGTCCTCCTGGAAGCGCTCGACCCGCTCCTTGCGGTTCCGGGTCTGGCCGTCCAGGTACTCGTAGACGACTCCGTGGCGGTCCAGGCGCCGGCGCACCAGGGCCAGGAGCTGGGTGAACTGGGAGAAGACCAGCGCCTTGTGGCCCTCGTCCAGCACCTCGTCGAGCTGCTCGAACAGGGTGTCCAGCTTGGCGCTCCCGGTCTGCTCCCGGTCGTCGCCGTCGCCCTCCGCCACCGCGGCCGCCAGGTCGGCGCCGAGGAGCTCCGGGTGGCAGGCGGCCTGGCGCAGGCGGAGCAGCGCCTCGAGCACGT
>JASFUJ010000099.1:0-8235 GCA_050050355.1 Acidobacteriota bacterium | reverse complement strand
TCGCCGTCACCCCGCGCCCGACGGAGCTCAGGCCGTCCCGGCCGAGCACCGGCCCGGTGATCGTGCCGGCGGCCGTGAGCCGGACGTCCACCACCGCCGACTGCCCCTCGACGAGGGTCCCGGCGCCTCGGCCGCGGAGGCCGGTGCCGGGATCCACCGCCTGCGCCTCCACGTCCCCTGGAGGCAGGCCGTCGACCTGGTACTGGCCGTTCGAGTCGGAGTTGGTGGAGCGGAAATCGGCTCCGGAGGTGACGGTGACCCGGGCGTTGCGGACCGGCTCCCCCCGGGGGCTCAGGACGGTGCCCGTGACCCGGCCGATCACCGGCTCGAGCCGGATGGTGCCGACGTCGGTCACGCCCCCGGCCACCGGCGGCACCGGCGGCGACTCCCCGTCGGAGACCTGCCGGGCGGCGATCGACCGGGCCGAGACCACGAGATCGCCCCGGTCGGCGGGCACGAGCGGGATCGTGAAGTTTCCGGCGGCGTCCGTGACCGCCGTGAACACCCCGAACGCGAGCGCCGTCGCCCCGGGCACCGCGGCGCCGTCGGGGCCGACCACCCGGCCGGTGACGGTGGTGGTGGGGTTCGGGGCCAGGGGATCGAGACCGAAGTCCACCTCCAGGCCGTCCGCCAGCCCGTCACCGTCGGAATCGGGGTTGGCGAGGTCGGTGCCCGCGAGCACCTCGGTGCCGTCGAGCAGCCCGTCGCCGTCGCTGTCCGCCGCCACGGGGTCGGAGCCCAGGGCGACCTCCTCCCCGTCCGTCAGCCCGTCGCCGTCGCTGTCCGCCGCCTCGATACCGGTCCCCAGCTCGAACTCCTGGAGGTTGGTCAGCCCGTCCCCGTCCCGGTCCTCGGCGGCGTCGCCCGCGTCGTTGGGGTTCAGGCCGTTGGCCCGCTCGTACTCGTCGGGCAGGCCGTCGCCGTCGGCGTCGTTCGGGATCCGGGCCTCGACGGCCACGGAACCGACCACGCCCTCGTTGCGGGCCATGACGATCGCCCGGCCGCGGGAGTGGGCGGTCACCAGGCCGTCGGGACCGACGCTGACCACCGCGGGGTCGCTCGAGCCCCACAGCGTGCCGGCGCTCGCCGACGTGGCGTTCCGCGCCTGGTCTCCGGGCAGGATCGCGGTGGCAGTGAACTGGGCCGTCTGGCCCTGGAGCGTGAACAGCGTCCGGGGAGCCTGGATCTCGAGCTCCGCCGGGGGTGGATCGAACTCGCCCAGGACGAGCCCGTCGATCGTGGCGGTCGACACCCCAGTGAGCTGGATGAAGTCGCTCTGCCCCCGGACGGTCTGGCCGTCCGGCCGGGTGCAGACCGCGCGCACCCGGAAGTAGCCGGGCTGTTCCGGCACGTCGCCGATGGCGAAGGTGCCGTTCGGGGCGACCTGGACGCTGCGGTTCAGGATGTTCACCGTACAGCTCTCGTCCAGGGGCTGGGCGTGGCCCGCGGGCACGGCGAGGAGGGTCGCGAGGAAGGCGGTTGCCATCATGGCAGTGCCCCGAACCGATCTTCTCGTCGAACAGATCATGACGACTCACCCTCTGGTTTGGCCGCTACCATCCTCAGGCCGTGGTTCCCTGGTTGCGTGCACCGCTCGTTCCGGTGGCGAGGTACCGCAAGGCGTCGTGAGCCTGAGCCGTGAGGTCGATCATCCTGTCCAGGGTGGCCTCACGGTCCACGATCTCGTCGACCTTCACGATGAAATGGCTCCGGTCGAACCGGACGTCCACCGTCTCCTCGAAGGCCAGCAGGCTGCGCCGCACCTCCTCCGACAGGAAGTGGAGCGTCGTCACGTCGTTCTCGCTCTCCACCCGGAAGGCCTCGTCGAACGCCGGGTCGCCGGTCCGGATCTGCGATCCTGAGAGCTTCCCGTCCACGAGCGCCTGGAGCGACTTCGTCTTCTTCGTGATCCGGAAGGCGTTGCCCGCCGCGACGGGCAGCGTGAAGGTGACGTACGTCCTCTCGGGCCGGCGGTCCGTCTTGCGGCCCCCGACGAGAGCGGAGGCGGTGAGCTCCGCTCCGTCGAGGGGAAGGGTCAGCTTCGGGTAGTACAGCAGCGTGGCCGGCTTGACCTCGCCCCCGCGTTTCTCCGCCTGCCGCGCCAGCAGGTGGTAGAGCGCCCCCTGCTCCTTCCTCTTCCACCGGGAAGCCGCGACCAGGGCGGCGACCACGAGGATCCCGATCAGGAGGAGCAAGAGCGGCTGGTACGCGGTCATCGTCCCCATCCCTCCTTAGCGGACTCTCCGTTCGATCCGCTGCTCGTCCGTGGTCACGTGCTGGAAGACCGGGTCCTGCGCCAGGTCCAGGGTGGCCACCCATCCGGACTCCGAGAGCTTCATCGCGACGCGCTGCTCTTCGGCCGAGCTCTCTGCCGAATCCTGGGCGCCCCGGCGTCGGTAGGTGAGGATGACGTACTGCCCGGTCTCGACCCACCGGACGAGGACCGCGTCCCCGCGGGCCTTCTCTTCCCAGGTCGCGAGGCGCTCTTCCGGGGTGGTGCCCAGCGCCTCGTCCCGCCTGGCGATGAGCTCCCTCGACGTCTCGTCCCAGGTCTCGAGCCACCACTCGTGGTCGCGGTGCTCCATCGCCGAGATCAGCCCGGACAGGGCCTCTTCCGGCGCGTTGTAGCTCACCGGCGGCTCGTCCAGGACCGGGACCTGCACGGGCGGGTCGTAGCGCTGCTCCCGGTAGTGGTAGTGCTGCACCACCGTGAACGGCTTCTCCACCGGCTCGGTGGTCCGGACCTCGGGCCACGGGTACGGCTCCTGGCCGAAGGCGGCCGGCACCCCGATCCAGGCGACGGCCGACACGACCGCCGAGAGGACGGCGAGTCGCAGGACGATCCCGGCGCGGGTCCGTCGCCACGGACGCCGCCGTGGCGCGGGTGCGGGCCGGATGCTGGCAGTCGTCGTCATCGCGGAATCCCTAGCGCACCGTCTGTTCCATGCGTCGTTGCCCGCTGATCCACGGCGAGGCCGGCACCAGGGGGTCCCGGCGCAGGTCGAGCGTCGCCAGCCACCGGTCCCCCACCCGGTGGAACACGGTGGGGAACTCGATGCCGTTGCCGGCCGCTTCACCGGACGGCGTCACCAGACGGTAGGTGACGACCACGTACGGGCCGGTCTCGATGCGGCGCACCAGCTCGATGTGGGCGAGGCGCAAGGTGTCGGCCCACCACCGGGTGAAGTACTCCGGGGTGCGCCCGGCCTGTTCGTTGCCCTCCTCCGTGAGCAGGCGCGAGGCCTCGTCCCAGGTCTCCAGCCACCACTCGTAGTCGCCGGCCATCATCGCCGACACCCGCGAGATCATCGCTTCCTCGGGCGAGCCCTGGCGCCGCTCCGCCTTCGGCACCGCCTGCCGGATGGGGATGGCAGGGTCGTACTCCTGCTCCCGGTACGTGTAGTGACTGACCACGGTGAGCTTCTTCTGCTCGGGCTGCGTCGTCTTGTACTTCGGCCAGACCCAGGCCTCCGGGGACTGGGCGGAGGCCATCGTGCTCGCGGCCAGCGCAGCGGCGACGGCGAGGACGGCGGGGACTCGGTGCGGAACGGATCGTCTCATCGGAATCGGACGTTCATCTGGGACTCGCACGGGAATCAGAGCGGGAGCGTGAAGGACAGGTCCCCCAGCCCTCCCGGGTCGATCGGCGTGAAGTCCTTCGTGAGCTTCACCTCGAACCAGGTCCCCTCGAGCAGGATGAACTGGCCGCTGATCGTCAGCCCGTTGTGCCCGAAGGCGCAGCTCACCTCTTCGCAGCCGACGGAGCAGGCGGCGTTGAGGCCGATGGAGCCCGATCCCTCGAGCCGGAGGAGGTCGCACGGCATGTCTTCCCTGGGGCCGCACTCCGGCGGCAGGGCGGGGTTCGGCACCCTGCCGAAGATCCCACCGGTGCCGTTGCCGTTGATGCCCACTCCGCCGGACCAGCAGACGTCCTCCTGGCACTCCCGCTTGGTCCGGTTCACGTCCACCCGGAAGCTGACGCTCGCCTGCGCGAAGATGCCGTAACTGCCACCGATCTCCCGGCCGAAGATGGTGACCGTCCAGTCCCCGGTCCAGGGCGGGATGGTGGGCTCGAACCGCGGGGATTGCCAGAGCGGCAGGGAGATGACGCCGCCGCCCGACGATTCGAGCGTCAACTGGCCCTGCTTCTCCTCGCAGCACACCCGCTTGCGCTGGAAGACGAGGGAGCCCTCGGGGTTCGGGAGCGTGACGCCCTTGATCTGCATCAGGTTCAGGAACTCCTGGAGCTTCGTCAGGATCCGGTTGACGGCCCCGAGCTCGATGGTCTCCGCATCCAGGACCTCGTCGTCGATCTCCTCGCCCTCGCACTCCCCGCTCTCGCAGGAGTCGTTCTCGGTGCAGTACCTGCCGTCGTCGCAGCTCTCGCCGTCCGGCTTGGGCTCGCCGTTGCACGATCCGCCCTCGCACATGCCGGGCTCGCGGCAGGAGTTGGCGCCGGGCGTGTCGCCGCAGGGCGCACCCTCGTTGGCGGGGGGGTTGTCGCACGCGCAGGGCGGGTCCTGGACGTTGTCGGCGGTGCAGACGTTGCGGTCGTCGCAACTGATCGTGCACTTGGGCGGCGGCGGCGGGGGCACGCAGCCGTGCCAGCCGCCCTCGATCACGCCGAAGCCCGGGTCGGAGCAGATCTGGGTGCCGTCCGGGGTGACGGTGGCGGTGCCGATGGCCACGAACTCCCCCTGGTCGTGGTCGAAGGAGAACATGTCCACCTGCTGCCCGGGCGGCTCGCTGGCGTTGGGGATGCAGAGCCGGGCCGGCGGGTCGAACTGGACGCCCGGAGGCTGGATGGTCCAGGCGAGCACGAAGCTGGAGCCCAGGGGCGGCGGCCTCGGCACCCGCTCGCCGCGCACCTGGGTGACGCCGACCTCGCAGGTGGACGATCCGTCCGGGCAGGTGACCGAGTTCGCGAACACCGTGAGCTCGGCTCCCGGGACGTTCTCCATGGGCAGGGTGACGTCCTCGTCGCCCCCGGTCATCGCCCCGCTCGACAGCGGGAGCAGCCAGATCGGGCGGTCGAAGCTGTTGTCGCGCCCGGAGATGGTGGTCAGGTCGTACGCCAGCTTCGGCCAGACGCCGGGCCGGGTGGTGGTGGTGCCGTCCACCAGCAGGTGGACGGAGCCGACCGGGGCTCCGGAGAGCGTGAACCGCCCCTGGTCGTCGGTCGTGGTGACCAGCGACGTCCCGTCGATGCGCATCGTGGCGCCGGGCACCGGCTCGTCCTGGTTGTCCAGCACCACCCCGGAGACCCGCGTGTCCGCCGGACGGCCGACCCTCTTCCCGGAGGCGGTGAACGTGGCGGCGGACTCGGCGAGTCCCGGGAAGCTCGCCCGGGCCATGTTGTTGTTGATCCCCTCGTCCGGCCCGAGGGTCCAGGGCACGTCGGCCAGCCCGTCCAGGTCGGTGGTGACGACCGCCGAGGAGGCCCCCTCGAAGCTCCCGCCGCCCTCGAGCACTTCGAACGTCACGTCCACGCCCTGGACCGGGTTGCCGGCCTCGTCGATCACCAGCACCAGCAGGGGCAGCGGCAGCGGGCGCTCGACCACGCCGGTCTGGTTGGCCCCGGAGAGCACGGTGATCTGCTCCGGCGGGGCGGGGCTGGCCGTGGCGCAGAACTCGACCTCCCCGAGGAACCCGGGGGCCGTGGCCAGCACGCGGTTGTTGCCGGCGCCGGAGCGGCTGCCGAGCTCGAAGCTCGCCCGGGCCTGACCGAAGTCGTCGGTCGTCACCCGCACGAACGGGCCCTCCTGGGGAAACGCCCGCACCGTGCCGCTGCCCCGGGTGACGGAGAAGTTCACCGCCCGGCCCGGAACCGGGTCGCCGTCGGCGTCCTCGAGGACCACGATCAGCGGGTCCGGGAGCTCCTCCCGGATGCCGGCGGACTGGTTGTTGCCGGCCAGGAGCCGGATCCGCTGCCCCGCACGATCCTCGACCGTGACCTGGATCGAGGAGGTGGCGACGTTCCCGGTGCGGTCCCGGGCCTCGGCGACCAGGGTATTGACGCCCCGCTTGAGGAGCAGGTCGGGGACCACGAAGCTGCGGTTCGCCACCTGGGCGGGCACCCCGTTGACGGTCACGTCGCAGTCGTCGGCGTTGATGGTGGTGCCGGTCACGATGTCGTTGACCAGCCCCGCCACGTCCACCTGGAGCGAGGTCAGCACGGCCCCATCGCGCGGCATCTCGATCCGCACCGTGGGCGGCGTGGTGTCGCGGAAGACCGGCACGCTGGCGGTGCCGATGCCGCCGGCGGCGTTGCTCGCCACGGCGGTGAGCACGGTCTTGCCTTCGTTCAGGGGCACGCCCACGGCCTCGAAGGTTCCGCCGCCGACCGTCGCCGGGACCCCGTTGACCTCCACCGTGTCGGCGAGCGGGTCGACCGTCCCGGCGACGTCGACGGCGCCGAGGGGGGTGACGAAACCGCTCTCCGGCGACCCGATGGCGACGTCGAGCGCCGGCGAGGCGACGTCGAAGCACCAGGAGGCGGAGCCCGTGTTGCCCGCCAGGTCGGTGGCGGCGATCGACGCCTCGTGCTCCCCGGGCACCAGGTCGTCCGGCGGATCCCAGGCGATGCAGCCGTCCGCCACCACCGCGGCCGCGGAGCGGTCCACGCCGTCGACCGAGAGCTGCACCGACTCCGGCGCCACGCCGGCAAGGGCGTCGGCGAAGCAGGCGCGCACCTGCGGCCGGAGCTCCAGGGTGAGCTCGGGGCAGGGCACGGGTCGGAAGTCGGCCGGGTCGAAGGTGGGGGGCGTGCGGTCGATCGAGACCGTGACGCCGGCGGACGCGCTGTTGCCCGCCACGTCGAAGGCCGTGCCCTCGACCACCTGCCCGGCGCCCTCGTCGCTCAGCGTCACGGGCTCCGGACAGCTCTCCACCCCCGAGAGGGCGTCCTGGCAGTCGAAGGTCACGGTGACGTCGGTGTCGTTCCAGCCCTCCTCGTTGGCCGGCGGCGACGCCGTCGCCGTGATCGTCGGCGGCGTCACGTCCACGGTCACCGTGGCCGTGGCGCCGGCCGGGTTGCCGGCCCGGTCGCTCACCGACGCCGTGATCGTGTGCTCGCCCTCCGCCAGCTCGGGCGGCTCGCAGGTCGCGGTCTCCGCGCCGACGACGCAGCCGGGCGTGAGGTCGGTGCCGTCGATGGCGATCCCCAGCGTCGACAGGTCGACCCCGGAGATCGCGTCCGCGTAGGTGACCACGATCTCCGGCGTCGTGTCGTCGACGAACGCGTCGCTCGGCTCCGTCACGGCGAGCGCCGGCGGCGTCACGTCGATCGTGAAGGTGAAGGTCTCCCGGGCCTCATTGCCCGAGTGGTCGCTGATCGCGACCTCCAGCGTGTGGAGGCCCTCGGCCAGAGGCTCGGGCGTGAAGGTCAGCCCGGTCTCCGTCACCGTCGCCTCACCGGTGCGGTCCACACCGTCCAGGAGCAGCTCCAGGCTGTCCAGCCGCACGCCCGAGAAGTCGTCCGAGTACTCCACCGAGATCTCCGGCGTCGCGGTCGGGACGAATCCGCCGTCCTCGGGCGCCACCAGGACGATCTCGGGGGGCGTCTCGTCGAAGTCGACGAAGCTCCCGCTCGCCCCCGTCTTGACGTCGATCGTGCCGCCCGCCACCAGGACGCCCTCGAACACCGCGACCTCGGAGATCTTGAGGTCACCGCCGGCGTAGAGGACGCCGCGGAGCGCGCGCCCGCCCTTGACGTCGATCTTCCCCAGCGAGATCAGCGACAGCCGGCTCTCCGGATCGGGCTCCGGCGACTCGGCGCCCTCGCCCCCCTCCTGCACCTGGATGTCGCCGGTGGCGATCAGGGTGCCGACGCCGCCGAGCGACCCGCGGATCCTGACCCTGCCGTCGACGAAGACGACGTCCTCGATCACCTCGTCCTCGAAGGTCACGTCCTCCTCGAAGACCCGGTCGGCCAGCTCCCGCAGGGCGTCGGCGTCGAGGAGCTCCGGCAGCTCGACGGGATCCGCGAACGGCGTCACCTCCCCGTCGACGGTCCCCTTGCCCTTCACCCGGTCCACCGCGGAGACGTCGCCGGTCACGTGGGACGCGTCCTTCAGGTCGACCGTGCCGTTCGAATGGAGATTCCCCGTGACCTCCACCTCTTCGGAGATCTTGATCCGCTCACCCGCCACCACCGCGTAGCGATAGTAGACCTCGGACTCCTGGTCGGAGAGCACGAACGCCGAGCCGTCCCCCGAGCTCTGGGCGCGGAGGCCG
>JASFUJ010000098.1:0-8260 GCA_050050355.1 Acidobacteriota bacterium | reverse complement strand
CCTCCGCCGGATCCTCCAGCGGTGGTGGGTTCTCGGGCGGCGGAGGGTTCTCCGGCGGCGGCGGCAGCTTCGGCGGCGGCGGGGCGTCCGGAAGCTGGTAGGCTGCCCCACGACCCATGCGCCAGTACCTCGACCTCGTCCGCCGCATCCTCGACCACGGGGTGGAGAAGGGGGACCGCACCGGCACCGGGACGCTCTCGGTCTTCGGCCACCAGATGCGCTTCGACCTCGCCGAGGGGTTCCCGGCGCTCACCACCAAGAAGCTCCACCTGCGCTCGATCATCCACGAGCTGCTCTGGTTCCTGGCCGGCGGCACCAACGTCCGGGACCTCCGGGAGCACGGGGTGAAGATCTGGGACCCCTGGGCCGACGAGGAGGGGGAGCTGGGCCCGATCTACGGCGCCCAGTGGCGGAGCTGGCCGGCTCCCGGCGGCGGCGCGGTGGACCAGATCGGGCGGGTGCTGGAGCAGCTCCGGACCGAGCCGGACTCGCGGCGCATCCTGGTCTCCGCCTGGAACGTGGGGCAGCTCGAGGAGATGGCCCTGCCCCCGTGCCACACGCTCTTCCAGTTCTGGACCGCGCCGCCGCCCGGGGGCGAGGTCGAGGGGGGCGGCGCCGGCAGGAGGCGCCTCTCCTGCCAGCTCTACCAGCGCAGCGCCGACGTCTTCATCGGGGTGCCGTTCAACATCGCCTCGTACGCCCTGTTGACGCTGATGATCGCCCGGGCGGTGGACATGGAGCCGGGCGAATTCGTCCACACCTTCGGCGACGCCCACCTCTACCTGAACCACCTGGACCAGGCGCGGCTCCAGCTCGGGCGCGAGCTTCGGCCGCTCCCCCGGATGATCCTCGACCCCGGGGTGACGCGGCTGGAGGACTTCCGGTACGAGAGCTTCCGGCTCGAAGGGTACGAGCCGCATCCGCACATCAAGGCGCCGGTGGCGGTTTGAGGGGGCGGGGGGTGTCCGCGTGCGGGTGACGATCATCGCGGCCGTGGCGGAGAACCGCGCGATCGGGCGGGGCGGGGGCATCCCCTGGCACCTGCCGGCCGATCTGAAGTTCTTCCAGCGCGCCACCATGGGGCGCACGCTGATCATGGGGCGCAGGACCTTCGAGTCGGCCGGGCCGCTCCCGGGGCGGACCACGATCGTGCTCACCCGGGACCGGAGCTACCGGCCGGCGGCCGGCCCGACCGGGTCGACCGGGTCGGCGGGGTCGACAGGGTCGGGGCCCCCGGCCGCGCTGGAGGTGGCCCACGACCTGGACGAGGCCCTGGCCCGGGCCGAGGCCCGAGGGGAGGAGGAGGTCTTCGTCTGCGGCGGCGCGGGGATCTACCGCCGGGCCCTCGACCGGGCGGACCGGATGCTGCTGACCCGGGTGGAGGGGGAGTTCGAGGCGGACACGTTCTTTCCGGAGCACGACCCCGGCCGCTGGCGGCTGGTCCGGCGGGAGGAGCACGCCCCGGACGAGAAGAACCCGCACGGGTACGCCTTCGAGGAGTACGAGCGGAAGCCGGAGGACCGTCGCCCTACGAGTCCTGGTCCTTCTTGAGCTTCTCGAACGCCGCCGCCAGGGTAGGCATGCCGCCGCTCGAGGAGACCTTCTTCTTGAACTCCTTGTAGTCGGTCCGCGAGCCCTCGATCTTGGCGCCCTCGGGCAGCAGGGTGATCCGCTTGCGCTTCGGCTCGATCCGGCCCACCTGGACCTTGACCTCGGAGCCCGGGCTGTAGACCCGGCCCGGATGCGTGCCCCGGGGCAGGTTCATCTCCGAGTTGGGCAGCAGGCCCGTGAGGCCCGGCTCCAGGTTGATGAACACCCCGAACGGCGCGATCTCCTCCACCGTGCCGGAGACCACGTCCCCCTCCGGATAGTTGGTGGTGACCTCCTTCCACGGATCCGAGGTGGGCACCGGCTTGAGCGACAGCGAGATCCGCTTGCGCTTGACCTCGGTGTCCTTGACCCAGCCGCTCACCTCCTTGCCCTCCTCGAAGCCCTCGCTCTCGAGGCTGGCCCCCGGCGGCAGCGCCGAGACGTGGACCAGGCCCTCCATGCCTGGCGCCACCTCGACGAAGATCCCGAAGTCGGTCTTGCCGGTGATCTTGCCGGAGAACTCCGAGCCCCGCGGGTGCTTCTCGGCGAACTCCTTCCACGGGTTCGGCTCCAGGACCTTCATCGAGAGGGAGATCCGGTCGCCCCCCTGCTCGATCTTGAGCACCTTCACCCGGACCTTCTGGCCCTTCTTGACCAGGTCCTTCGGGTGGTCGACGGAGCGGTGGGACAGCTCGGAGACGTGGACCATCCCCTCGATGCCGCCGCCCAGGTCGACGAAGGCCCCGAAGCCGGTGAGCGAGGTGACGTGCCCCTCGAGCTCGGCGCCCTCCTTCAGATGCTCCTTGACCGCCGCCCGCTTCGTCTCCCGCTCCTCCTCGAGGATCTTCGCCCGGGACACGATGAACCGGTTGCCCTCCGGGCGGTGCTCGATGACGCGGAAGGGGTACTTCTTCTCGATGTACTTCTTGGGCGCCTTCGGGTTGCCCAGGTCGATCTCCGAGCGGGGGCAGAAGGCCAGCAGGCCGTCGATCAGCACGTGGTAGCCGCCCTGGTTCCAGCCGAAGACCTTCCCCTGGATCGGCTTGCCGTTCTCCAGGTGCTCGAGGAGCATCAGGGAGACCGGGTCGGTGGGCATCTCGGGCTCCTTGGCCTCCTCCGCCTCGACCTTGTCGCCCTCGGCGGGTGCGCTCGCCTCGGTGGGAACCTCCGCGGCGGCAGCCGCCGCTTTCTCCGGTGCCGCGTGCTCGTCCCCCTCCTCGGCGGTGTCCGCGGCCGCGGCCTCGTCCGCATCGGTCTTCGGCTCGGGCGTCTCGTCCTGCTCGGGCTTCTCCTCGGCCTTCGTTCGGGCCGTGGGTTGGGCCGTGGGCGACAGACCGCTCGCCGCGGCCCGGGCCTCGGCCTCCTCCCGGGATTCGCCCTCGGCGTGGGCCTTCGCCCTGGCCGCGTCCGCGTCGTCGGCTCCGCCGGCCCTGGCGGTGTCGCCCGCTCCGGGACCGGCGGATTCGGCTGCGGCGGGTGGGGGCTCCGCCGGCGGGGTCTCCGCGTCCGTCTCCGCCGCCGCGTCCGCCTCGGTCGACTCGGTCGCCTCCGATTTGGCCGGGGCCGGGGCCCCGCCTTCGGCGTCCGGGGTCTCCGATGCGTCGGCGGCGGCTCCGGTCTCGGCGGGCTGCGGCCCGGTCGCCGGTTCAGCCGTCGGTTCCGTCGCCTCGGGGGCGGCGCTCTCGTCGGGTTCGTTCGTGGTGGTCGGAGTGGTGCCTTCGGCGGGATCGGACATTGCTACTCCACGGGTGGACGGGGGAGTTTCGGAACGACGGTCGGGAGAGGCAGGATATCGCACTCGGCGGGGTTTGCGAAGTCTCCCCGGGTTCGGGGCGGACCGGCTCGCGCCCGCCGGAGGACGAGCCGGGGCCGCGCGGGGGTTGAACCGGCGGCGCCGAACCTGCGAGACTCGCGCCTTCGTCCTCCCGGGAAGTCCTCTTCGTCCGGGGCCGTTTTCCATCACAGCGAGGCCACCATGGGTTTCAACTGCGGCATCGTCGGACTGCCGAACGTGGGCAAGTCCACCCTGTTCAACGCCCTCACCGCGGCGGGGGCCGAAGCGGCCAACTACCCGTTCTGCACCATCGAGCCCAACGTCGGCGTGGTGCCGGTGCCCGACCCGCGCCTGGCCCGGATCGCGGCGATCGCGAAGCCGGAGCGGGTGGTGCCCACCACCATCGAGTTCGTCGACATCGCCGGCCTGGTGGCCGGGGCGTCCCGGGGCGAAGGGCTGGGGAACCGCTTCCTCGCGCACGTGCGCCAGACCGACGCCATCGCCCACGTGGTGCGCTGCTTCCACGAGGAGAACGTGGCCCACGTCTCCGGGGCGCTCGACCCGGTGGGCGACATCGAGGTGATCGAGACCGAGATGCAGCTCGCCGACCTGGAGACGGTGGAAAAGGCCGTCGAGCGCACCCGCAAGGCGTCCAAGGGGGGCGATCGGGAGATGGAGGAGGCGTGCGCCTTCTACCGGCGCCTGGCCGAGCACCTGGGGGCGGGCCGTGCGGTCCGCACCTTCGCGGTGGCGGACCGGGAGCGGGCCTGGCTGCGCTCGCTCCACCTGCTCTCGGTCAAGCCGGTCCTGTTCATCGCCAACGTGGACGAGGACGGCTTCGTGGACAACCCGCTGCTGGACCGGGTGCGGGAGCGGGCGGAGGAGGAGGGGGCCGAGGTGGTGCCGGTGTGCGCCTCCTTCGAGGCCGAGCTGGCCGAGCTGGACGAGCAGGGCAAGACCGAGCTGCTGTCGGAGATGGGGCTCGAGGAGCCCGGCCTGGACCGGGTGATTCACGCCGGCTACCGGCTGCTCGGGCTGCTCACCTTCTTCACCGCCGGCCCCAAGGAGGTGCACGCCTGGACGGTCCGGCAGGGGACCAGGGCGCCGGAGGCGGCGGGGAAGATCCACAGCGACTTCGAGCGCGGCTTCATCCGCGCCGAGGTGGTGTCGTGCGAGGAGCTCGTGGAGCACGGCGGCGAGGCCGGCGCCCGGGACGCGGGCAAGCTGCGGAGCGAAGGCCGGAGCTACGTGGTTCGGGAAGGGGACGTGATCCACTTCCGGTTCAATGTTTGAAAAGGCCGGTACAATCCCCTCGTGATCCTCACCACCGTCGTCGCCGCCGTCGTCCTCGGAATCGCCGCCCAGATGGCCGCGGAGCGGCTGAAGCTGCCGGCGATCCTGCCGCTCCTCCTGTTCGGCATCCTGGCGGGCCCGGAGCTGTGGCCCTTGTTCGGGATGGATCTGCCGGGGCTGATTCAGCCCCACGCCCTGGGCGAGGGCCTCGAGGTGCTCATCCACCTGGGCATCGCGCTGATCCTGTTCGAAGGGGGCCTGTCCCTCGACCCCCGGCACCTGCGCCGGGTGGGCGCCGCGGTCCGCAACCTGCTGACCTTCGGCATGGCCCTGACCGCCGTCGGGGGGGCCGTCCTGTTCCGGGTGGTGACCGAGATGCCGTGGAGCACCGCGGCCCTGTTCGGCGCCATCGTGACGGTCACCGGCCCCACGGTGGTGACCCCGCTGCTGCGCCACATGGTGGTGCCGCGGCGGGTGTCCACGGTGCTCATCTCGGAGGGGCTGATCATCGACCCCCTGGGCGCGGTCCTGGCCTACCTGGTGCTCCAGACCATCGAGCGGCCGGGGATCCCGCTCGAGGGCCTGCTGGGAGAGGTCGTCTGGCTGGCGTTCATCGGCTCGGTGTTCGGCTTCGCCGCGGGCTCGGCCGCCAAGATCGTGGTGCGCTCCCGGTTCGCCGGCGGCGAGCTGCGGAACCTGTGCATCCTGGCGATCCTGCTCCTCGCCTACGCCGTGTCCGAGTCTCAGGCGCCCGAGTCCGGCATCCTGGCGGCGGTGGTCATGGGTTTCACCATGTCGGCGCTGGACATCCCCGACCTGGTCCGGTTGAAGGCGTTCAAGGGGCAGCTCACGGTGCTCCTGATCTCGGTGCTGTTCATCCTGCTGGCCGGCCAGCTCGACGTGGAAGCGGTGCTGGCCCTGGGGTGGCGGGGCGTCCTGGTGGTGGCGGGGCTGGTCCTGCTGGTCCGCCCGCTGTCGGTGTTCTTCTCCGTCCCGCCGCGCCAGCTCGACCTGAAGGCCCGCACCGTGGTCGCCCTGACCGCGCCCCGCGGCATCGTGGCGGCGGCGGTGGCTTCCCTCTCCGCCCGGGCGCTGACCGAGTCGGGGATCGCCGGGGGACCGAGCCTGGAGGGGATGGTCTACCTGACGATCATCCTGACCGGGATCTGGGCCAGCGTGATGGCGGTCACGCTCCCCCGGGCGCTGGGCTACGCCGACGATCCGCGCCGCCGCCTGACCGTCGTGGTGGGGGCCAACGCCCTGGCCGCCGAGGTGGCCCGGCTGTTCCGCGCCCGCGGCGTCACGGTGGGGGTGGTCGACGCCTCCGCGTCGAAGCTCGATCCGCTGCGGCGCGAAGGCTTCGAGACCGTGCGCGGCGACGCCCGCGACGCCGTCACCTTCGAACAGGCGGGTGTCCAGCGGGACACCCGGGTGCTGGCGCTCACCACCAACGACGAGCTCAACCTGCTGGTGGCCGAGCTGTTGCGGGACGAGTTCGGGATCGAGCACCCGGTGGTGGCCCTGCACCGGCCGTCCGAGGAGTTCGGCAAGGTGCGCCGGGCGTGGATGGACCTGCTCGGTGGGCGAGGGCTCGACCTGTCCCACTGGATCCGGCGGCTGGAGGCCGGCCGCGCGCGGCTGGTGACGGTCGATCTCGGCCGGGAAGGGGAGCGGCAGGGGGCTCTGGACGGGGTCCGGATCCTGACCGGCGCGGAGCGCGCCCCGGCGGTGCCGCTGGTGGGCTGGAAGGAGGGAAGCCCCACCTTCCGGCTGGCGGACGAGGAGCTGGAGTCCCTCGCCTGCCTGACGCTGCTGGTGGAAGCCGCGGAGGTGCCGGAGGAGGTCCGGCCGTTCGTCATCGAGCCGGCGGACCTGGGGGAGGGCGACGGGACGACGGAGGAGGATGGAAGCGGGGAGGACGGCCCGGAGGGGGAGGAGGCTTCCTGAGGGACGGTCCGTCAGGCGGCACACCCCGGCGTCCGGTCCCGTTGCAGGCCCTGATCCCGGCCCTGTGCCTGGTCGCCCTGTCGCTCCTCGCCGGTCCCGGGCCGCTCGCCGCCGCCTACCGGGCGCGGGTGGAGCTGGGTCCGGCGGGCCCGCTGGTCCTGGAGGCGCCGCCGGAGCACCGCGGCACCCTCGACGAGCTGGCCGCGCGGATCGAGCCGGTCTGGCCGCGGCTCCAGGAGAGTCTCGGCGTCCGTCCGGAGGGGGAGATCGTGATGGTCCTCATCCCCCCCGGCCCGATCGTCGACCCGGAGATCGCCCGCCTCGACCGGGCCGCCCCGCCCTGGGCCGCCGGCTTCGCGCTCAACGAGCGGCGGGTGGGCGCGGTGCGGTTGGCGAAGGCCGCCCGCTACCCGTTCGGCGACGCCACCGGCGTTCTGGTCCACGAGATCACCCACGTGCTCCTCCACGAGGGGGCCGGGCAGGCCGGCGGGGAGGTGCCGCGGTGGTTCTCGGAGGGTGTGGCGACCCGGGAGCAGCGCCGCTGGAGCCTGAAGGACGCCCTGGTCTACAGCTCGTCGCTCCTGGTGGGCCCGCTGCCCTCGCTGGCGCAGATGGACCGGGCCTTCGTCACCTCCGAGGCGGCGGCCCGCACCGCCTACGCCGCGTCGTTCGACTTCGTCAACTGGTCGGTGGACCGGTACGGCGAGGACCTGGTCCGCCGGACCCTCGACGGGCTGTCCGAGGGCCGGAGCTTCCGGGCGGCGTGGCGGACGGCCACCGGGGTTCCCCTGAGCGAGTCGGAGGACGCCTGGCGGGACACCGCCCTCACCTGGTACCGCTGGATCCCGGCACTCACGGGCGCCGGCACCCTGTGGACCGCGATCACCCTCCTGTTCCTGGTCGCCTCCTGGCGCCGCCGGGTCAAGACGCAGCGGACCCTGGAGCGGATGGAGGAGGAGGACGCCCGGCTGGCGCCCGCGCCAACCTCCGGGGTGCCGCGTGCGCCGCGGCCGCCGCGGGAGGAGGACCGGCGCCGCGACGGCCAGGGCAACTGGATCAACTGAGGCCGGCTCGGAGCGGGCGGCCGGGGAGAGGCCGGTGGGGAATTGCATCGCGGGCCGCAGGATTGAACAGAGCACGATGTCCACGAGTCTGCGCCCCAGCCCGGGCCCCAATCCGAACCCCGATCGGGACGACACCACCGCCGGCTTCTCCCTGATCGAGGTGCTCGCCGCCCTGGCGATCCTGGGGCTGGCGCTGCTGCTCGGGATCGGGCTGCTCGCCCAGGAGCGGGACGTGCTGGCCCGCCTGGAGGCGAAGCAGGAGGCCAACCGGGCCGTGGAGGCGGTCCTCGAGGCCCTGCGCTCGGGTGCGGTCGAGCTGCACGAGGGGGTCCGGGAGGTTCCGGCCGTTGCACCGGTCGGGGGAGCCGGGATGGCCGGGAGCGGCGCCGCGAAGGACCTGACCGTGGTGGTCCGGGCGTGGCGTGCGGAGCCGCCGGCCGACCTCTTCCGGGCCGAGGTCGAGGCGCGCTACACCGTGCTCGGCGAGCCCTGGAGCCTGAGCGTGGAGACCCTGTTCTGGAAGCCGGGGAAGCTGAAGAGCCATTGACGATGGGAGATTCCACGCGGAGAGGACCGAGAGGACCGAGAGGGT
>JASFUJ010000097.1:0-8361 GCA_050050355.1 Acidobacteriota bacterium | reverse complement strand
TGCAGCGGCTGGGGCGGGATCTCCTGACCGAGCGCGACCTGGACCGCCTGGCCTCCGAGCTGCTCACCGACCTCTGCGACGGTCTGGAGCTGGAGGTGGCGAACCTCTTCCTGGTGGAGCCGTCGGGCTCGCTGCGGGCCGTGGCCAGCCAGTCGGACGCCGGCTCCCCGCGGCCGGCGGGGGCTCCGGAGGAGATCGGCCTGGACGACCTGGGCCCGGAGATCTGGGCGCGGGAGGTGGAGGCGCTGACCGGCATCTCCTTCGCGACCGGCGCTCCCGGGCCGCGTCAGCGGCTGTTCCTCGCCGGGTACCGCTACGCCTTTCCGCTGACGGTGCGGGGCCGGCCGGTCGGCCTGCTGGTGACCGGCTTCCGGCTGGGCGAGATCCCGCTGTCGAGCGACGACCTCGACCTGGTGCGGCAGCTCGCCGGCAGCGCGGCCCTGGCGATCGAGAACGCCCGCCTGCTGGACGAGCTGGCGCAGCGCCTGGACGAGGTGGTCGAGCTCCAGAGCTTCAGCGCCGGCATCATCGAGTCGTCGCCCGCCGGCATCGCCGTGCTGGATCCGGAGGACCGCGTGCTCACCGCCAACGCCGCGTTCTCCCGGCTGGTGGAGGCCGCCTCCGGGGATCTGACCGGGATCCCGGTGGAGGAGCTCCTGCCCGCCCATCCGCTGCCCGAGCCCGGGGAGGGGCTGGTGGAGATCTCGTATCAGGGCTCGGACGGCGTGGAGCACAACCTCCAGCTCTCGCTGGCGGCCTTCCAGCCGGCCGAGGCCCGCGATCCCTCGGAGGCGCTGCGGGTGCTCCTGGTCCACGACGTGACCGAGCGGGTGTCGATGGAGAAGGCCCTCCGGGAGAAGGACCGGCTCGCCGCCCTCGGCATCCTCGCCGCCGGCGTGGCCCACGAGGTGAACACCCCGATCACCGGGATCTCCAGCTACGCGCAGATGCTGCTCGCCGAGACGCCGGAGGACGACCCGCGCCACGAGATCCTCAAGAAGGTGGAGAAGCAGACGTTCCGGGCGGCCCGGATCGTCAACAACCTGCTGGAGTTCGCCAGGAACCGCACCGACGAGATCCGACCGGTCGACCTGGTGCCCCTGGTGAACGAGGGTCTGGACCTGCTCAACGAGCGCCGGTCGAAGCGCGGCGTCCGGCTGGAGCTGAGCCTGCCGGAGGCGCCGCTCGTGGTGATGGGGAGCGACGGCGAGCTGCAGCAGGTGATCACCAACCTGGCTCTGAACGCCATCGACGCCATGCCCGACGGAGGCACGCTGACCGTGACCGCGGGCCGCGCCGGCCGGTGGGCCGAGCTGGCGGTGGCGGACACCGGCAGCGGGATCCCCGCGGACCAGTTGGAGCGGATCTTCGAGCCCTTCTTCTCCACCAAGCTGGGTCGCGGCGGCACCGGTCTCGGCCTGTCCATCAGCCATGACATCATTCGTCGGCACGGTGGGGACGTGGAGGTGGAGAGCGAGCCCGGCGACGGGACCCGGTTCACGGTGAGGCTGCCGTTCCGGGGACAGGTCGGAGACGGCGGCGGGCGGCTGGAAGGAGAGGCCGGTCCGGCACGATCCTCGGGGGTCGATTCCGAGCCCGGGGATCCAACGACGAGCGCATGAGCATCCTGATCATCGACGACGAGGAGGTCCTCCAGGACGTCCTCTCCTCGCTCCTTCGGCGCGAAGGCTACGAGGTGCTGTCGGCGCGGACCGGCGAGGAAGGATTGAGGATCCTGTCGGACGAGGAGGGGGTGGAGCTGGTCCTGCTCGACCTGATGCTCCCGGGGATCACGGGCCAGGAGGTGCTGCAGCAGATCCGGCGGGACGACCCGAACCAGGTGGTGGTGGTGGTGACCGCCTACTCCTCGATCGAAGGGGCGATCGAGGCCATGCGCCAGGGGGCCTTCCACTACATCCCCAAGCCGTTCAAGAACGAGGAGGTCCTGCTCACGGTCCGCAAGGGGCTGGAGCAACGGCGGCTGGAGGACGAGAACCGGTCGCTCAAGGAGCAGCTCCGGGAGCGTTACTCGTTCGACAACATCGTCGGCAAGTCGAAGCCGATGCAGGAGGTCTACGAGCTCATCCGGCTCGCCGCCCCGTCCAAGTCGAACATCCTGATCCTGGGCGAGAGCGGGACCGGCAAGGAGCTGGTGGCCAAGGCGATCCACCACCACTCGCGGCGCGCCTCGGGGCCGTTCGTGACGGTCAACTCCGGCTCCATGCCGGCGGACCTGCTGGAGAGCAACCTGTTCGGCCACGTCAAGGGGGCGTTCACCGGCGCGGTCTCCGCCAAGAAGGGCCTGTTCGAGGTCGCCAACCACGGCTCGATCTTCTTCGACGAGATCGGCAACATCCCGATCGACACGCAGGCCAAGCTGTTGCGGGTGATCCAGGAGAAGGAGTTCATGCGGCTCGGCGGGGTCGAGACCCAGACCGCCGACACCCGGATCATCGCCGCGACCAACGCGGATCTCGAGGCGGAGGTGGCCCGGGGCAACTTCCGCGAGGACCTCTTCTACCGGCTGAACGTGATCACGATCCCGCTGCCCCCCCTGCGCGCGAGGACCGAGGACATCCCGCTCCTGGTCCGCCACTTCCTGGCCCGCTACGCCAGGGAGAACGACAAGGAGATCGAGGAGATCGCGCCCGAGGCCATGAGCCGGCTCCTCGACTACCGCTGGCCCGGCAACGTGCGCGAGCTCGAGAACGTGATCGAGCGGGCGGTGGTCCTGTGCACCGGCAGCACGATCGACCTCGAGCTGCTGTCGCCCACCGTGCGCCGCGTCGAGACGGCGGGGATCGCCTCCGTCGCACCGCCGAGCCCGGAGGGAGAGCTCTCCCTCAAGGACGCGGTCAGCGAGTACGAGCGCCAGCTCATCATCCGCGCCCTCCAGCAGACCGGAGGGGTGCAGAAGCACGCGGCCGAGAAGCTCAAGGTCAAGCCGACGACCCTCCACGAGATGATCAAGCGGCACAGCATCTCGGTGGACAGCCTCGTGAGCTGACCGGCCGGGCGTCCGTCCGGTCCTTCGAAAGGAGCCCGTTTGTTTCCCATGCGTCGCAGCCCCCACGCCTCCGCCCTCCTGTCCGCCGCCCTGCTGGCCGCCGCGCTCCTGGCGGTCCCGTCCGCGTCCGCCGACCGGCCCCGGGCCCTGCTCCAGCCCTTGTCCGAGGGCCGGGTCCTGGACCTGCCGGAGCTCGATCCGGCGGTGCCGTCCCCCGCGGCCTTCCTCGGCTACCCGCTCGGGACCCGGTTCACCCGCCACGCCCGGATCCTCGACTACGTCGACGCCCTGAGCGAGGCGTCGCCCCGGGTGACGTCCTGGCGCTACGGCGAGACCTACGAGGGCCGGCCGCTGACGCTGCTGGCGGTCTCGTCGCCGGAGAACGTCTCCCGGCTGGACGAGATCCGGGCGCGCCACGCGCGGCTCGCCGACCCGCGCGGTCTGGACGCCGAGGAGCGCGAGCGTCTGATCGAGGAGACCCCGGTGGTGGTCTGGCTGGCCTACGGCGTTCACGGCAACGAGTCCTCCTCCGCGGAGGCGGCCATGGCGGCGGCCTACGTGCTGGGTGCGGCGCGCGGGGAGTGGGAGGGGCTCCTGGCCGACATGGTGGTGATCATCGATCCGCTGGTCAATCCGGACGGGCGGGAGCGCTACGTCGGCTCCTACGAGCAGCGGCGCGGGCGCGTGGCCGATCCCTTCCCGTCCGCCGCCGAGCACTGGGAGCCGTGGCCCGGCGGGCGCCAGAACCACTACCTGATCGACCTGAACCGGGACTGGTCCTGGGCGAGCCAGCGCGAGACGCGCCACCGCCTCGCCGCGTACCGGCGCTGGGAGCCCCAGGTGTTCGTCGATTACCACGAGATGTTCGCCGAGTCGAGCTACTTCTTCCCGCCCTCGGCCGAGCCGGTCAACCCCCACCTGGACGAGCGCACCGTCGGCTGGCTCGATGTCTTCGGCCGGGCCAACGCCGACGCCTTCGACCGCCAGGGGTGGCCGTACTTCAAGGCCGAGGCCTTCGACCTGTTCTACCCGGGCTACGGGGACGCCTACCCGACCTTCCGCGGTGCCGTGGGCATGACCTACGAGATGGCCGGTCACGGACGGGCGGGCCTGGTGATGGAGCTGCGCGACGGCACGTTGCTGACGCTGGCGGACCGGATCGCCCGTCACACGACGACCTCGCTGTCGACCGCGCGCACGGCCGCCGAGAATCGCCGCGAGCTGTTGGAGGATTTCGCGGCGGCGCGCGCCACCGCCGCGGCGGCCCGGGGGCCGGCCTACCTCTGGCGCGGCGACGCACCGGAAGCGCAGGCCCTCGCCGAGCTCCTCGGGCTCCACGGCGTCGAGGTGGGACGCCTGGGCGAGGACACCCGCCTGCCGGTCCGGAGCCTGACCGCCGACCCGCAGGCGGCCCCGTCCCGCAAGACCTTCGCGGCGGGCACCTACGTGGTCCACGCCGGCCAGCCGCTGGGGAACCTGGTCCAGACCCTGCTCGACCGGTCCACCCGGATCGACGAGACCTACCTCGAGCGGCAGCGCGAGCGCCTGGAGCGCAACCTGGGGACCGAGTTCTACGACATCACCGCGTGGTCCTTGCCCCTGGCGTTCAACCTGGAGGCCTGGGTCGTCCCGGAGCCGCCCGCGGATCTCGCCGCCCCCATCGCGGCCGGCCCGGCCACCGTGGCCGATCCGGCCGACCCGGAGCGGGCGGGAGAGCCGACCGGGGGCCTGCGCGGGACCGGCGCGGGGGGCGTGGGCTTCCTGGTGCCCCCCGCGGGGCTCGACGGCTACCGGTTCGCGGCGGCGCTGCTCCGCGAGGGCCTCGACTTCCAGGTGGCGCTCGAAGGCTTCGCCCTCGGCGAGACCTTCCATCCGGCCGGGACCCTCTTCATTCCCCGGTTGGGGAACGAGGGACGCCCGGTTCGTGACGTGGAGCGCGAAGGCTCCGGGGGCGAGGCCCTCGAGAGCGTGATCGACCGCCTGGCGGCGGAGAACGGGGTGCAGGCGCACCCGGCGCCGACCTTCTACGCCAGCCGCGGCGTCTCCCTCGGCTCGGATCTCGTACCGGGCGTCCTGGCGCCCCGCGTCGGCCTGGTGTCGGGCTCCGGCGTCTCGCCCACGTCCTTCGGCTACCTGTGGCACCTGCTCGATCGCCAGGTCGAGCTCCCCCACAGCCGGATCGACCTGGAGCGTTTCGGCGCGGTGGACCTGGACGAGATCGACGTCCTGGTGCTCCCCAACGGCTGGGGCTACAGCAGGAGCCTCTCCGGCGCCGCCGCCGACGAGATCGTCCGCTGGGTCCGGGACGGCGGAGTGCTGGTGGCGGTGGGAGCCGCCCACGGGTGGCTGCGCGAGCACGATCTCACCGCGGTCGAGCAGTGGGAGCCGGAGGAAGAGGACGAGGCCGGCAAGGCGGACGCCGCGAGCGTCTCCCTGGCGACCCGCCGCATCCAGACCCCCGGCGCCATCGTCGCCACCGAAGCGACCGCCGGTCATCCGCTCCTCCTCGGGGTGTCGTCGTCGCCGCCGGCCCTGGTCACCGGGGCCACGGTGCTCCTGCCCACGGGCGATCCGCAGGTGGACGTGCTGCGGGTGGTGGACGAGGAGCCGATCCTGGCGGGCGTCGCCTGGCCGGAGGCCATCGAGCGGCTGTCCGGGTCGCTGCTCGCGAGCGTCGAGGCGCAGGGCCGCGGCCTGGTGGTGCTGTTCGCCCAGGAGCCCGACTTCCGGCTGTTCTGGCGGGGAACCGCCCCCCTGTTCCTGAACTCGGTCCTGTACGGGCCGACCATGGCCACCACCCGGAGGTGACCGCAAGCCCTTCCCCCCCTTGCGGGAATTCCGAACCGTGGGCTAGAGTTGCAAGTTCGCGGGAAGTCTCCACCGAACGCCCGCCACCAACTCCAGCACCATTCGAGGACGATACCGTGAAGAAAGAAATCCATCCCGACCTCCACAGGGTGACCGTGACCTGCGCCTGCGGCAACACCTTCGAGACCCGGTCCACCAAGAGCGACCTGCGGCTCGAGATCTGCAGCGAGTGCCATCCGTTCTTCACCGGCAAGCAGAAGCTGATCGACTCCGCGGGCCGCGTGGAGCGCTTCCAGCGCCGCTACGGCCGGCGTCAGCGGAGCTGACCCGGGCGTCTTCGTGGAGCGGCGGGCGGCCCGCGGCTGACGCCCGGCTCCCGCTCCGCCGCTCCGCCGTCCCGCACGGACCTCCACCCCCATGCTCGAGAAGCTGGCCCAGATCGAGGAGACCCACCGGGAGCTGACCGCGAAGCTCGCCGATCCCGAGGTGCTCGCGGACCGCGAGGTCTACACCGAGACCTCCAAGGCGTTGTCGGAGCTGACCCGGCCGGTGGAGCTGTACCGCGAGTACCGGGACGTCGACCGCCAGCTCGCCGACACCCGGGAGATGCTGGAGGGTCTCTCGAAGGACGACGAGCTGTACGAGATGGCCGTCCAGGAGCTCGACGAGCTGGAGGAGCGCAAGGAGCGCCTCGAGAACGACCTCCGCGCCGAGCTCACGCCGAAGGACCCCAACGACCAGCGCAACGTGGTGCTCGAGATCCGCGCCGGGACCGGCGGCGACGAGGCCACCCTGTTCGCCGCCGAGCTCTTCCGGATGTACTCCCGGTACGCCGAGCAGCAGGGGTGGCGGGTGCAGGTGCTCGACCTGTCCGGGTCCGACGTGGGCGGGATCAAGGAGGTTTCGGCCATCGTCGAGGGGCGCGGCGCGTACAGCCGTCTCAAGTACGAGGCCGGCGTCCACCGGGTGCAGCGGGTGCCCGAGACGGAGACCTCGGGCCGCATCCACACTTCCGCGGTGACCGTGGCCGTGCTGCCGGAGGCGGAGGACGTGGAGGTGGAGGTGGACGAGAACGACGTCCGCGTGGACCGGTTCTGCTCCTCCGGTCCGGGCGGCCAGGGGGTCAACACGACCTACTCGGCCGTGCGTCTGACCCACGAGCCCACCGGGATCGTCGTCACCTGCCAGGACGAGCGCAGCCAGATCAAGAACAAGGCGAAGGCCATGCGGGTGCTCAAGGCGCGCCTGTACGAGATCGAGCAGGCGAAGGCGGAGGAGGCGCTCACCGAGGAACGGCGCAAGATGGTGGGAAGTGGTGACCGCTCCGAGAAGATCCGCACCTACAACTTCCCCCAGAACCGGGTCACCGACCACCGGATCGGGCTCACGGTCCACCAGCTCTCCTCGGTGCTGGAGGGAGCGCTGGATGCGATGATCCAGCCCCTCGCCGACCACGAGCGGGCCGAGGCCCTTGCCGCCACCTGATCGACCGCCACCTGACCGCCCGCGACCCGAGCCCGCGTCCCCGTGTCCTCCATCGGCGCGCTGTTGAAGGAGGCGAAGCGCCTTCTGGCCCGCGCGCCGTTCTCCCCCTCTCCCCGCGAAGCGCACCTCTTGCTCGGCCGCGTGCTCGGCCTCTCCGAGGCCGGGCTGCTGGCCCGGGACGAGCTGGCCGTCGGGCGGGCCGAGGAGACCGCGTTCCGCGCGCTCCTCGCGCGCCGGCTGACCGGCGAGCCGATGGCCTACGTGCTGGGGGAGCGGGAGTTCTACGGCCGCGTCTTCGCGGTCGACCCCCGGGTGCTGGTGCCGCGGCCCGAGACCGAGCACCTGGTGGAGGCGGTGCTCGAGCTGGAGCTCCCGCGGGCCGCCCGGGGGCTGGACGTGGGCGTGGGGTCGGGCGCCGTCGCGGTCACGCTCGCCCTCGAGCGGCCCGGCTGGCGCCTGACCGGCTCGGACCTCTCCCCGGGAGCGCTGGCGGTCGCCCGGGCCAACGCCCGGCGCATGGGGGCGGAGGTCCACCTCGTGGCGGCGGACCTCCTGGCCGGCTTCGACCTCTCCGGCTTCGATTTCGTGGTCTCCAATCCGCCCTACATCGCCCGGGAGGAGGCGCACGCGCTGTCGCCCGAGATCACCCGCTTCGAGCCGGCGTCGGCGCTCTACGGCTCGCCCGCCGCCGGAGCCGGGGACGGCGGGACCGCCCTGGTCGCCGGCCTGATGCGGCAGGCCGAGGGCCTGCCCCCCGGGACGCCGCTGGCCCTCGAGATCGGAGCCGCCCAGATGCCGGCGGTCCGGGCTCTGGCCGCGGCGGGCGCGTGGAGCGTGCGGCGGGTGGTGAGGGACTACGCCGGATTCGAGCGGGTGGTGGTGTTGATGCGCGGTTAGAATAGCCGGCCCCGGCGGTTGCTCCGCCGGTGGCCGCACCGCAGTGGAAGGATGCTTCGATGGACAGGTTTCGGATTCACGGCCCCACTCCGCTCGTCGGCCGGGTGTGCGCGAGCGGCGCGAAGAACGCCGCGCTCCCGGCAATGGCCGCCTGCCTTCTCGCC
>JASFUJ010000096.1:0-8370 GCA_050050355.1 Acidobacteriota bacterium | reverse complement strand
TCGGCCATCGACCGGCGCCTGTCGTCGCGCATCGAGTGGCCGGATGACATGGCCTTCTACATCACCGGTCAGAACGAGGAGTGGGAGCGCAGCCGGGGCAGCCTGTGGCTCGCCCTGGCGCTGTCGATCTTCCTGGTCTACGTGATCATGGCGGCCCAGTTCGAGAACCTGATCCACCCGCTGGTGATCCTGTTCACCATCCCGCTGGCCTTCTTCGGCTCGGCCGTGGCCCTGGCGTGGCTCGACATCTCGCTGTCGGTGGTGGTCTTCCTGGGCATGATCATGCTGGCCGGGATCGTGGTGAACAACGCCATCGTGCTGGTGGACTACATCAACGTGCTGCGCCGCCGGGGACTGCCGGTGGACGAGGCGATCCTCACCGCCGGCCAGGTGCGGCTGCGGCCGATCCTGATGACCACGGCGACCACCGTCCTGGGCCTGACCCCCATGGCCCTGGGCATCGGGGACGGCGCCGAGATCCGCACGCCCATGGCGATCGCCGTGATCGGCGGCCTGATCACCTCCACCCTGCTCACCCTGGTGGTGATCCCGGTGATCTACCGGCTCTTCGACCGGCTCCAGGCGCGGCTGCTGGGGGCCTCCGGCGCGGATCGGGAGGCGCCGGCCGCCGAGGGTCCCGGCGAGGCCGCCCGCGAGGCTCGATCCCCCGGCTACGCCCGCGGCCGCCTCGATCCGGGGGAGGTGCAGGGATGAGCCCCCGCTCCGACCGCTGGGAGCGGCTGCTCCCGCGCTTCTCGCTCGGGCGGCCGGTGACCGTCGTGGTGCTCCTGGCGGCCTCCCTGGTGGTCGGCCTGGTGGCCACCCAGCTCATCCCCCTCGAGCTGATCCCCCAGGGGTGGAACGCGCCCCACCTGTCGATCAACGTTCCCTGGGAGGACGCGCCGCCCCAGGAGGTGGTGGACAAGATCATCCTGCCGCTGGAGGAGGAGGTCTCCACCGTGCGCGGCATCGAGCGGGTGAGCTCCTACGCCCGCACCGGCTACGGCGGGGTCTACCTGCTGTTCAAGCAGGACACCGACATGGACGTCGCCTACCGGGAGGTGCGCGACCGGGTGCAGCGTGCGCGGCTGCGCATGCCGGACGACGTCGAGCGGGTGTTCATCCGCAAGGACGACCCCTCGGGGCTGCCGATCTTCATGGTCGGCATCACCGTGGAGGAGGACGTCGTCGACGCCTACAACCTGATCGAGTACCAGATCAAGCGGCCGATCGAGCGCATCGACGGAGTCGCCTCGGTGGACGTCAACGGCCTCGAGGAGAAGGAGATCCTGATCGAGCTCGACCGGGAGGCCACCGCGTCGGCCGGCTTGAACATCTACGAGCTGGGCCAGAGCCTCTCCGCCGACAACTTCACCCTCGCCTCCGGTCACGTGCTCGCCGGCGGCAAGAAGCTCCTGCTGCGCTCGGTGGCCGAGTACGACAGCATCGAAGAGCTGGAGAACCGGCCGGTGGGCGAGAACGTGCGGCTGGGCGACATCGCCACCATCTCCTACGCCGAGCCGGAGCGCCGCTACATGGTCCGCGCCAACAGCCGCCCGGCGTTCGCCCTGTTCGTGATGAAGGAGGGCCAGGCCAACACCATCGAGGTCTCCCGGCGGGTCCGCGAGACGGTGGAGGGGTTCGAGGACGACCCGCGGCTGTCCGCCATCGGCGTCAAGCTCTTCTTCGACCAGGGGAACGCGATCCTCGAGTCGCTGGGAACCCTGCTCGACAGCGGCAAGATCGGCGCGCTCTTCGCCATCGGCGTGCTCTTCTTCTTCCTGCGCCGCTTGCGGATGACCCTGATCATCACCCTGGCGATCCCGCTGTCGATCCTGATCGGCCTGGCCGTGATGTTCTTCGTCGGGGAGACGCTCAACATCTTCAGTCTGCTCGGGTTGATGATCTCCATCGGCCTGCTGGTGGACAACTCGGTGGTGGTGGCGGAGAACATCTTCCGTCTCCACCAGGAGGGCATGCCCCGGCGGGACGCCTGCGTGCGGGGTGCGGGCGAGATGGCCCTGGCCATCACCATGGCGACCCTGACCACCATCGCCGTCTTCCTGCCGATCTCCCTGGTGGAAGGGGGCGGCCAGTTCTTCCTCCAGCGCCTGGCGATCCCGATCTCCGTCTCCCTGCTGGCGTCCCTCTTCGTCGCCCTGATCATCATCCCCCTGGCCGTCTACGTCACCCTGCCGACCAGGGCTCCGGCCGGCGCGCGCGCCAATCCCCTCCACCCCCTCTTCCGCCGCGCCTACGAGGCCACCTTCGGCCGTCTGAACCACCTGTACAGGCTCCTGCTCGACGTCTGCCTGGAGCGGCGCCTGGACGTCATCCTCCTGATCAACGTCCTGTTCGTCGCCTCGATCGCCCTGTTCTCCACGAAGCAGGTCCGGGTGGTGCCGGTCCAGGAGGACGAGGCCATGGCCTTCGAGCTCGACGTGGACATGCCGCGCAACACGACCTTCGAGGAAACCGAAGACTACTTCCTGGATGCGGAGAAGGTGCTCGAAGGGATGCAGGAGGAGCTGGGGCTGGACGGCTACCTGGTGGTGGCCGGGCGCTGGGGCGGCGGCGAGATCCAGGGGTGGTTCACGACCCCGCGGACGGTCGACATCACCCCTCGCGAGGCGGCGGAGAAGGTGCGCGATGCGCTGCCGGAGCGGGCCGGCGTGACCTTCTATCTGGGCGACGAGAACCGGGCCGGCGAGGAGGAGGAGGACAAGACCCACACCTTCGTCCTCACGGGAGAGGACCCGGGGCGTCTGGAGGAGGCGGCCGTCGGGCTGGAGGAGCTGTTCCGCTCGGTCGACGGTGTGCTGGGGGTCAAGCGCTCGGAAGAGGCGAGCCCCGACGAGCTGGCCGTGCGGGTCGACCGGGACCGTGCCCAGCATCAGGGCGTCAATCCCCAGGCGGTGGCCGGCGTGGTGAGCTATGCGCTCCGCGGCCAGGCGCTGCCCCGCTTCAGCCGGGACGGCCGGGAGATCCCCGTGCGGGTGCGCTTCGAGGAGGAGGACAGGAAGAGCGTCGACCAGCTCGCCGATTTCGCCGTCCCCACCGGCCAGGGCGGTGCGCTGCCGCTCACCGCGGTGACCGACGTCGAGTTCCTGGACTCGCCGCGGAGCATCCGGCGCCGGGACAAGCGGATCTCGCGCACGGTGACGCTGGAGCTCGAGGAGGGGCGCGAGGAGGAGGCCCGGGACCGGCTCGTCGCCATGGCCCAGCAGATCGATCTGCCGGAGGGGATCACCTTCGGCGAACCGGTCCGTCGTCGGGGGATGGACGAAGATCTCCGGGGCCTGCTGCTCGCCGCGGGCCTGTCGATCGTCTTCATCTACCTGCTGATGGGCTTCCTCTTCGAGAGCTTCATCCTGCCGCTCTCCATCCTCTTGACCATCCCGCTCGCCTCGATCGGCGTGGCCTGGATCCACTGGGCGACCGGCAAGAGCCTGGACACGCTGGGCATCGTCGGTGGGGTGCTGCTGATCGGCGTGGTGGTCAACAACGGCATCGTGCTGGTGGACTACATCAACCGCCTGCGCAACCAGGGCCACGAGCGCCGGGAAGCGATCCTCCTGGCCGCCGACCGCCGCTTCCGCCCCATCATGATGACCGCGCTCACCACCATCTGCGGCATGATCCCCCTGACCGTGGGCGGCGCCTCCTCCATCGGCCTCTCCTACACCAGCTTCGGCCTCACCCTCATCGGCGGCATGACCACTGCCACCCTCCTGACGCTCCTGGTCGTCCCGGTCTCCTACACCCTCTTCGACGACGCGCGGGAGATCACGCTGCGCGCCGTCCGTCAGGCGCGGGCCCAGCGCGGCGTCCCTGCCGAATCCGCGCCTACCGCCACCGAGTGACCCCTCCCTCCGGCTCGGAAGCGCCCGGCCCCAGCCGCCCGAAACAAGCCAGCCCTGAAGCGGCCGGATTCAGCCGGCCGACCGCGAGCGAAGCGAGCCACCTCGCCAGCCCAGAAGCCGGATCCCCCGGCCGCGGCCGGTCCTGCATAATGCCGCGCGACAAGGAGACCTCATGACCCGGACCGCACACCGCTCCCACCGCCTGCTCCAGCTCGGCGTCCTGCTCTTCCTGCTGGGCCTGCTCACCGGGTTCGCCATCCCGGCGCTGGCCAACCCCCGCATGGGCCTGTCCAGTCACCTGGAGGGCGTGCTCAACGGCATGTTCCTGCTGGCCCTGGGCCTGATCTGGCCCCGGCTCCGGCTCGGGTCGGCCGCCGCGGCCGCCACCTACTGGCTGGCGATCTACGGCACCTTCGCCAACTGGGCCGCCACCCTCCTGGCCGCAGCCTGGGGCGCCGGCCGTGCCATGCCCATCGCGGCCGGCGCCCAGCAGGGCACGCCGGCGCAGGAGGCGGTGATCATGGGCCTCCTGTTCTCCCTCTCCCTGGCGGTCGTCGCCGTCTGCGGACTGGTCCTCTGGGGCCTGCGCGGGGAGACCGGGGAGCCCGCGTCGGCCGTCGCGGAAGCCGGTCCCCCGGCATCCTGACGGCAACCGGGGAGCCGCGCTCAGTCCCCGGCCTGCAGGAAGGTCGTCACCAGGTCCACGAACCGGTGGGGCTCTTCGAGCGGCGCGAAGTGGCCGCTGTCATCGAAGACCACGAAGCGGGCGCGGGGCAGGCCGGTGGCCAGCTCTTCGACCCGTTCCGGGGGCAGCATGTCGTGGGCGCCGGCGATGACCAGGGCGGGCACCGGGATGTCTCCGAGCAGCGGCCGCTGATCGAGGACGGCGACCTCCTGCTGGGCGTAGCGGGAGTGGCGCCAGCTCAGCTCGGCGTCGGCGAAGGCCGCGCGCACCGCGTCCACGGTCTCCTCCGGATGGGCGAGCATCTCGGGGAACCAGACCTCCCGGTAGAGCCGCTCGAGGACGCGATCCTGCTCGTCGGCGGAGAGGCCGCCGCCGGTCAGCGTCTCCTGGGCGGCGGTGAACTGCCGGAACACCTCGGGGCTCTCCTCGGCGAGGACCGCCATGTCCGAAGGAGCGAAGCGCGGCGTGCCGTGCACGAAGATCGCCGACGCCAGGGTCTCGGGCTTCTCGTGGGCGAGCCAGACCAGGTTGGTGGCACCGTTCGACCAGCCGAGGGCGTGGACCCTGTCGAGGCCCAGGTGCTCCCGCAGGCGGTCGAAGTCCTCCCGGACGGCGGTGGTGGAGAGGTCCTCGTCCACGGTGGCCGGTCCCGACGAGCCCATTCCGCGGGGGTCGAAGTAGATCACGGTCAGGTGGTCCTCCAGGTCTCCGAGGACCCCCCGGAGCCCTTCGAGGCTCAGGCCCCAGGAGTTGGGGACGACCATCAGTGGCGGGGCCTGCCCTCCGTCGGGGCCGTGCACCTCGTAGTGGATCCGCCGTCCGCCGACCTCCTCGACGAACGACCCGTACTCCAGGCCGGCCGGCTCGAGCGCGGGGGCGAGCACCTCGGGCAGGAAGGCGATGCACTCGACCTCCACCCGGGCCCCGAGGGCGAGGCCGTCGGCCCCCAGGGCGCTCCGGGCCGGTCGGGGCGGAGCGAAGAAGCCGACGTAGACCTCGTTGAAGGCGCCCCACTCGGAGATGTCGTCGAGCATCACCGTGCACTTGACGACGTCGTCCATCGAGGCGCCGTGGTCGGCGAGGACCGCCTGGACGTTCTCCAGCGCCTGGCGCGCCTCGGCCCGGATGCCCCCCTCCACCAGGGCCAGCGTTCCGGGGACGTTGCCCACCTGGCCGGAGACGAACAGCAGGTCGTCCGCCCAGCGGGCCGGGGAGAAGGGCAGCTCGGCCGGGCCGTCCTGGCCGTGAGCGACGCAGGTGGAGACCGCCACGAGGCAGAGGGCGATGCGGAGCGTCCGTCTCATGGTCGCGCCCCCGCTCGCTCCGAGCGCTCCAGCGCGTCCAGACGCCGCTCGATCTCCTCCAGCTTCGCCAGGATCAGCACGTGGGTCTTCTCCGCGTCGATCCCGACCGGGCTGTCGGCGCTCTTGATCCGGCGGGCGATCTCGTCGTACCGCTCGCGGCTGATCTCCAGGCTCATCGGTCCTCCTCGGGGTCTTCGAGAGTTTCGGGGTTCTCGTGGATTCTACCCGGCTCCTCCGGATCCGCCTGTGCCCGGTCCGCGCAGGCCGAGCGCACGAAGCCCGCGGCCAGGTCGGCCGCCCGCCGGTCGGAGAGGCCGGAGTCCCGGAGGCTGCGCCAGGTGGCGAAGTCGATCGCCACGCGGACGGCCGCGCGCCGGAGCTCGCCGCCTTCGGCGTCGGTCAGGGTCTCTACCATCGCCTCCACCAGCGCGAACCAGCGCTGCTCCATCAGCTCCCCGAGCGGTTCGACGATCGGGGCGTCGCGGAGGATCTTGCCCATCATGTCCTCGGTCTCCGCGTACCAGGAATAGAGCTCGGAGAGTGCGTCGTCCAACCGCTCCTCCGGGTCCTCGATCTCGGACCAACGGTCCGGAGCGGGAAGGGGATTGAGGCTCGCCCAGCGGGTGGCGCAGGCCTCGATCATGGCGCCCTCGGTGGGGAAGTGGTTGTAGACCGTCTGGCGCCCGACCCCCGCCAGCTCGGCGACCTCGGTGACCGTGGTGTTCGCCGGCCCCACCGTGCGATGAAGCTCCATCACCGCTTCGGTGATCCGGCGGCGGGTCTCGGCCTCCTGACGGGCTCGTTGCTTCTTGCGGTACCGGCGCTTCCGGGCGGTGGTCGCCATGTCGGGGGTCCTGCGATCGAGTTCGATGGACGGGGTGTCGATTCAATTCTTGCATAGAAGGCCGGGGCTGTCGATCCCGCCCGACGGGGTCGTTCGCCGGACCGGCCGCGGTGAGAGGATGACAGGCGGTCGACCGATGTGGAAAGGAGTCCGTGATGACCACCTATCGCGAAGCCGTCGACGACTTCCTCGCCCAGAAGCGCATCGCCGTGGCAGGTGTTTCCCGCTCCGGGAACCAGCCGGCGAACGCCATCTTCCGCAAGCTGCGAGGTGCGGGGTACGAGGTCTACGCAATCAATCCCGGCGCCGATCGCGTGGAGGGCGGACCCTCCTACGAGAGCCTGATGGCTGTGCCCGTGCCGTTGGACGCCGTCGTGGCCGCGACGCCGGAGGCGGGGACCGACGACGTGGTGCGCCAGTGCGTGGATCTGGGCATTCGGCGGGTCTGGATGCACCGGGGCATCGGGCCCGGGAGCGTCAGTGAGAAGGCCGTGGGCGAAGCCGGGCGCAACGGGCTCACGGTCCTGGCGGGTGGCTGCCCTCTGATGTTCCTCGAGCCCGATCCGTTCCACCGCTGCCTGGGCTGGATGCTCCGGGTCTCCGGGAAGCTCCCCGCCCCGGACGTCCGGGGCCGGACGGCCGCCGGCTCCTGAGCGCCGGCCTTGTCTCGCCCCGTTCTCGCTGCGGCCCTGACTCGGGTGCGAAGATCCTGAAATCGTGCGATCGTCTCGGTCACGGGTTCGCCATTCGGAGGCGACCGTTTCGTCGAGCGGCTCGGGTAGACTGCAGTGTGTCAGCTCGTTCTGTCCGGGACGATTCCACGATCTCTCACCGAAGGAGACCAAACCGTGAGCTCTCCCGTGGTCCGCCGATTTCACGCCGTGCCGACGGCGCTCGTTGTCCTCGCCTTCGCCCTCACCCTGGTCCTCGCCGCTCCCGGAGTGCTCGCCGCCCAGCCGGCGGATCTCCTGATCTCGGAGATGGTCGAGGGCAGCTCTCTCAACAAGGCCGTGGAGATCTACAACGGCACCGGGGCCGCCGTCGATCTCGGCCTCGGCGGCTACCGGCTGGAGGTCTACTTCAACGGATCGTCGTCCGCCGGCACCACCGTGAGCCTCTCCGGAGTCCTCGCCGCCGGCGACGTCTGGGTCGTGGCCGACGACGGCGCGGGGCCCGCGGTGCTGGCGGTGACCGACCAGACGACCACCTCGTCGCTGTTCAACGGCGACGACGCGATCGTCCTGCGCAAGGGCGGCGGAGGCGGGCCCGTGCTGGACTCCATCGGCCAGGTGGGCTTCGACCCCGGGAGCGAGTGGGGGAGCGGCGACACGTCGACCGGCAACAACACGCTGGTCCGCAAGGCGACCTCGTGCACCGGGGACACCGACCTCGGAGACCCCTTCGACCCGGCGCTCGACTACGACGGCTTCCCCCAGGACACCGTCTCCGACCTGGGCAGCCACACCTCGACCTGCGGCGGGCCGCCCCCGCCCCCCACGGCCGACCGCCTCCTGCTCACCGAGCTGGTGGTCACCCCGACCGCCGGAGAGTACGTGGAGATCCACAACCCGAACGCGTTCCCGGTCGATCTCTCCGACTACTACCTGACCGATGCCACCTTCGCACCGGGCGGCGTCTTCTACTACAACGTGGTTACGGGGGCGAACGCCGGCG
>JASFUJ010000095.1:0-8419 GCA_050050355.1 Acidobacteriota bacterium | reverse complement strand
CCCGAGGTCTTCGGCCCCCACCTGGTGGCCGACGTGACCGTGACCTTCGGCGCCCCGAAGCCGGCCCAGGTGCTCAGCCCCACCGCCGAGGCCATGGGGGACCTGGTGGTGGCCGACCTGGGGGTGCCTCAAGAGCTGATGGGCCAGCTCGCGGACCGGGACCGATCCGGCGGCTCCGGTGAGCGCCTGCACCTGATCGTGCCGGAGGAGCTCGCCGGCCACCTGGCTCCGCGGCGGCCGGACACCCACAAGGGCACCTACGGGCACCTGCTGATCGCCGCCGGCTCGGTGGGCGCCTCGGGGGCCGTGATCCTGGCGGCCCGGGCGGCGGTCCGCTCCGGCGCCGGGCTGGTGACCGCGGCGGTGCCCGAGCCGATCGTCCAGACCGTCGACGGCGGGTCGATCGAGTCCATGAGCCTGCCGCTGCCCGCCGGAGAGGACGGGCGGATCGCCGGCGGGGCGGCGGCGGCGATCCTGGAGGCCGCGGCGGAGCGGAGCGCGCTGGCCCTCGGCCCCGGCATGGGGCGGACCGACGCGGTGGCGGGCGAGCTCCGGCGGGCGGCCCTGGAGTGCGGCGTGCCGCTGGTGCTCGACGCGGACGGGGTGAACGCGTTCGCCGGCCGGGCGGGGGAGCTGCGGGAGCGTCGGGATCGGGAAGGGCGGCGGATTCCGACGGTCCTCACGCCCCATCCCGGGGAGGCGGCGCGGCTGCTGGGAGTGGACACCGGCGAGGTGGTCGCCGACCGGCGGGGCGCCGTGCGGCGGGCGGCCGGGGAGACCGGGGCGGTCGTGGTGCTCAAGGGGCACCAGACGCTGGTGGGCACGCCGGAGGGGGAGGTCCACGTGAACCGGACCGGCAACCCCGGGATGGCGAGCGGCGGCACCGGGGATGTGCTCACCGGGCTGATCGGTGCGTTGCTGGCCCAGGGGTTCGAGGCGCTGGCGGCGGCGCGGCTGGGGGTGTATCTGCACGGCCTGGCCGGGGACCTGGCCGCCGCCGCGCGGGGCGAGATCGGTCTCGCCGCCCGCGACCTGGTGGAGCACCTGCCGCGGGCGATCGAGGAGCTGCGGGCGGGGTGAGGGGGAGACGGCTGAGAGGACGCTCCCCGTGTAGCGGCCGGACCTGTGCCGGCCGGGCCCCGCCCCCGCGTAGCGGCCGGACCTGTGCCGGCCGGGGTCAGGACGCCTCCGCCGAGAAGTCCGCCGGGAGCGCTCCCGGAGGGCTCCCTCGGCGGCAAACTGCGACCGGCGAGGGACCCTCCGGGGCACTCCACCGGTCCCCGCTCGCTGCCGTAGCAACCGAACGCGCCGAAGAGCCCGGACGGGGGGTTTGCGGGGGTGGTCCAGTGGAGCCCTCCCGCGTAGCGGCCGGACCTGTGCCGGCCGGGCCCCGCCCCCGCGTAGCGGCCGGACCTGTGCCGGCCGGGGTGGGGACGGAAGGTTTGCGGGGGTGGTCCAGGGGAAGATCCAACGGACCCCTCCCGCCGGGGTTGGGGCTCGGGGCGCGAAGGCTGTAGGATGAACCGGTTTGCTCCCGGAGAGTTCCGTTTCGACTGCAAGGAGGAGGTTTCAACATGAAGATCAGGAAGGTCGGAGTTCTGGGCTGTGGGCTGATGGGATCGGGAATCGCACAGGTCGCCGCCGCCGGCGGGTTCGACACCAAGGTGCGCGAGGTCAGCGAGGATCTGCTGGAGAAGGGCCTCGGACGGATCGACAAGTTCCTCGGTCGGGCGGTGGAGAAGGGCAAGCTCGAGGAGGCGCAGCGCGACGAGATCCGCGGCCGGATCTCCGGCACCGTCGACCTGGAGGACCTGGGCGACTGCGACCTGGTGGTCGAGGCCATCGTCGAGAACCTGGAGGAGAAGAAGAAGACCTTCGGCAACCTGGACCGGGTGGTCAAGGACGACGCCCTCTTCGCCTCGAACACCTCGTCGCTCACCATCACCCAGATCGCCATGGCCACCTCGCGGCCCGACCGGTTCCTGGGGCTCCACTTCTTCAACCCGGTGCCGATCATGAAGCTGGTGGAGGTGGTGCGCACCCTGCCCACCTCGGACGAGGCGTTCGACGCGGCCATGGAGTGGACCCGCGCCGTGGGCAAGGAACCGATCGCCTGCCGGGACAACTCCGGGTTCATCGTCAACCGGCTGCTGGTGCCCTACCTGCTGGACGCCGTCCGCGCCTACGAGGAGGGCGTGGGCTCGGTCGAGGACATCGACAAGGGCATGAAGCTGGGCTGCGGCTACCCGATGGGGCCGTTCACCCTGCTCGACTTCGTCGGCCTCGACACGACCTACTACATCGCCAACATCATGTTCGAGGAGTACCGGGAGAAGCGCTTCGCGCCGCCGCCGCTCCTCAAGCAGATGGTGCTCGCCGGCCGCCACGGCCGCAAGAGCGGGCGGGGCTTCTACGACTATTCGGAGGCGTGAGGCGGCGCCGGGGGCGGGCCGGTTCCACCGGACCGGACCGGCCTCGCCCGTTTCTTGGTAAACTGAAGATCGACCCGTCCATGAGTCCACGACCCCCCAGCTCCCTCCCGTCGTCCCCTCGATGAGCCAGGTCACCCTGCCCGACGAGGGGCTCGAAGTCCTGTTCGGCACCCACGATGAGAATCTGCGCCGCATGGAGCGCGCCTTCGGCGTGCAGCTCGCCGCCCGCGGCACCGAGCTCAACATCACCGGCGACCCGGCGGGAGCCGTCGCGGTCGAGCACCTGGTGACCGAGCTGGAGACGCTCGCCGAGCGGGGCTTCCAGCTCAAGCCGAACGACGTCCGGACGGCGGTGCGGGTGATCGAGGAGGATCCGACGGCGTCGCTGGTGGAGTTCTTCCAGCCGAGCGGCATGCTGGCGTCGGTCAACCGGCTGATCACGCCGCGGACCCTGCGCCAGCAGACCTATCTCAAGGCGATGATCGACTTCGACATCGTCGTCTCCATCGGTCCCGCGGGCACCGGCAAGACCTACCTGGCGGTGGCGATGGCCGCGGCCTACCTGCTGGAGAAGAAGGTTCGGCGGATCGTCCTCGCCCGGCCGGCGGTCGAGGCGGGGGAGAAGCTCGGCTTCCTCCCTGGCGACCTGGTGGAGAAGGTCAACCCCTACCTGCGGCCGCTGTACGACGCTCTGTACGACATCATCGGCTACGAGAAGGTGGGCCGCATGCTCGAGCGGGGGATCATCGAGGTGGCGCCGATCGCGTTCATGCGCGGGCGCACCCTGAACGACAGCTTCATCATCCTGGACGAGGCCCAGAACACCACCTCGGAGCAGATGAAGATGTTCCTGACCCGCATCGGCTTCGGCTCGAAGGCGGTGATCAACGGCGACGTCACCCAGGTCGACCTGCCCCAGGGGCGGCGCTCCGGTCTCCGGGAGGCGCAGGTGGTGCTGGCCGACATCGCGGGCATCCGGTTCTTCCGGTTCGACGAGCGCGACGTGGTGCGCCACAGCCTCGTGCAGCAGGTGATCTCGGCCTACGAGCGCCACGAGCAGCGCCAGCGCGCCGAACGCGACCCGGTCGAGGCCGGCTCGGAGGCCAACTCCGAGGCCAACTCCGAAGCCGGCTCCGAGGCCGGATCGGCCCCCGGCTCCGCCGCGCCCGACCCCGAGGAGGCCGCTCCGGCCGGCAGCTCCTGAGCCGAACCGTCCCGGCCGGCCGGCCTCCGGAGCCCGCCGCGCCCGAGCCCCGATCGATGCACTCATGAGCACTCCGACCCCAACCACCGGCGACGGCAAGGCCGCGGGCCGCGGTGCGCGCTCCGGCCAGCGCCCGTCCCAGCGGCAGAACCAGACCGGGCGCAGCCGCCGGAGCCGGCGCGCCCGCTTCGCCGACCGCACCGCGCAGATCTGGAGGCGCCTGCTGGAGACCCCCGCGGTGTGGCTCGTGCTGCTCCTGACGGTCGGCACCTGGGCCCTGACCCCCCGGGGGTTCTTCCCGGCGCCCGAGGTGGTCGAGGGCGGCGTGGCCGCCCGCGACTACGTGGCGAGCGAGGATCTGCTGATCCCCGACGAGGAGACGACCCGGGAGAAGCAGGCCCGGGCCCGGGAGGACGTGCCGCCGGTCTACGATTTCGACCCGGGAGCCGCCGACGAGCTGCAGGAGCGGCTGGCCGCCCTGTTCGCGGCGGGGCGCCAGGTGCTGAGCCCGCCGCAGGAGGGGGCGGGCCGGCCGGCGGGCGCGTCCGAGAGCTCCGGCCGCCGGGAGCCGGCGGTGGCGGAGGAGACCCAGCTCGCGCCGTCGGAGATGGCCTCCGTCCTGACCGAGGCGTCCGGGCTGCGCATCGCCCCGGACGAGGCGGCGGCGCTGCGCTCGGCCGGCTTCGCGGACGACCTGGAGGACCGGACGCGCTCGCTGACCGTCCACTCGCTGCGCCGGGGCATCGTGGAGGGCAAGTCGCGGCTGCTCGAGAACCGGGTGCGCGGGGTGACGCTGCGCAACCTCTCCACCGGCACCGAGCAGCGGCACTACGACCTGTACGACCACCTGGAGTACCCGGGGGAGGTGCGGGAGTTCCTGGAGACCGAGGTGAGCGACTGGCGGGACCTGACGGCCGCCCAGCGGCGCGCGGTGGTCGGGGTGCTGATGGCCAACCTCCCGGCCAACCTCTCGCCCAACCGCAAGGAGACCCTGGAGCGCCAGGACGCCGCCGAGGCGGCCACCGCGCCGGTGTTCAAGCAGATCCGCAAGGGCCAGGTCATCGTGCGCAAGGGGGACCAGATCGACCCGGCGGCGGCGCGGGTCATCTCCGCGCTCACCGGAGAGCGGCGGCGGGCCGCCCGCCTGCTGCCGATCCTCGGCACCTTCGCCCTGGTGGCCCTGGCGGCGCTCGCCCTCTGGCTCGGGCTGGAACGGGAGCAGGTGGCCGACCACGGGCGCAAGCGGTTGTACAGCGAGGCCCTGGTGATCCTCCTGGTCAGCCTCCTGGGCACGAAGTTCTGCTACGCCATCGCCACGGCCCTCGCCGACTCCTTCGACGCCGCGCCGTTCGACGCCGTGCGCAGCTACGTCTACGGCGTGCCCTTCGCCGGCCTCGCCCTGGTCACGGCCCTGCTGCTCGGGCGGACCGCCGCGACCCTGATCTCCTTCGTCTTCGCGGTTCTGGTGACCCGCCTGGCCGGCCCGGACGCCCTCTGGGTGGCCGTCTACGCCGCGGTCGGCTCCCTGGGCGCCGTCTACGCGGTCGACGCCTACCAGATCAAGCAGCGCCTGACCCTCACCCGGGTCGGTCTCCTGGTGGGCGGGCTCAACGTCGTGGCGGTTCTGCTGCTGACCGCGACGGCCGCCGGCGGCGGCCTGATCGACCCCCTGCAGCTCGGGTTCGACCTGATCTGCGCCCTGGGCGGCGGCCTGCTGGTGGCGGCGGTGGGGAGCTTCTCGGTGCCGATCCTGGAGTCGACCCTGGGGATCACCACCGACATCAAGCTGGTGGAGCTGGCCAACGCCAACCTGCCGCTGCTGCGCCGCCTCGCCTTCGAGGCCCCGGGGACCTTCCAGCACTCTCTGATGGTCGCCAATCTGGCCAAGGAGGGGTGCGAGGCGATCGACGCCGACCCGGTGCTCGGCTACACCGGCGGCCTGTACCACGACGTGGGCAAGATGGTCCGGCCCGACTACTTCGTGGAAAACCAGCGCCCCGGCCACAACCCCCACGACAAGCTGGTGCCGTCCATGAGCGTGCTGATCATCGTCAGCCACGTGAAGGACGGCCTGGTGCTGGCCGATGAGCACCGCCTGCCGCCGCCGATCCGGGACGCCATCGCCCAGCACCACGGCACCCGCCGGCTCAACTACTTCTACGAGCGGGCGAAGGAGCGGGCCGAGCGGGGGGAGGAGGTCACCGAGGAGAAGTACCGCTACCCCGGGCCGAAGCCCCAGAACAAGGTGATGGGCGTGCTGATGCTCGCCGACGGCGTGGAGGCGGCCAGCCGGACCCTCACCGAGCCCAGCCCCCTGCGGCTCCGCACCGTGGTCCAGAAGATCGTCGACGACTGCATGGCGGACGGGCAGCTCGACGAGAGCGACCTGACCCTGTCCGACGTCAAGCGGGTGCGCAACGCGTTCATCCGGGTGCTGACCACGATCTTCCACCAGCGCATCGACTACCCCGGCTTCGACTTCAAGGGCGAGACCCGGAGCGAGCGGCGATCGGAGCGGGACGTCGAGGCCGCCCGCGCCTCATGACCCGAAGCCCGACCGATCCCGAACCGACCGATCGGCCTCCGGAGGATTCCGGGGGGCGTGAGATCCTGCTCCAGAACCCGAGCGGCTTCCCGGAGGCCGCGGCGCCGGAGCTGGCGGCGTGGCTGGAGCGGCTGGTCGCCGAGCTCGCCCCCCGGGCGACCAGCTTCGCGGTGCGCTTCACCAGCGACCGGGAGATGCGCCGCCTCAACCGCACCTACCGCAACCGGGACCGGCCCACCGACGTGCTCTCGTTTCCGGGAGAGGAGACGCCGGACGGCGTCCACCTGGGGGACGTGGCGATCTCGGTGCCGCTCGCCCGTGTCCAGGCGCGGGAGGCGGGGCACGGCACGGTGCGCGAGCTCCGCGTGCTCCTGCTCCACGGGGTGCTCCACTGCCTGGGCTACGATCACGAGACCGACGGCGGAACGATGGACCGGCTGGAGGCCGAGCTCGCGGAGCGATGGCTGCCGGTGGACGACGACGACGAGGGGAAGGATGCAGACTGCTGAGACGCTGACGACGCGCGCGGGAGGGACCGGCCGATGACGGCCGGGGTGATCATGCTGTGGGCCGCGGCGGTCTTCCTCGCCGCGGCCGTCGTGACGTCGACCCTGTCGGCGCTGATCGACCGCGCCGGGCCGATCCGGCTGCGCCACTGGACCGAGGAGGCCGACGGGCGGCTGCGCGAGCTCTACGAACGGCCCGACCGCTTCGAGGCGTTCCGCCTGCTGCTCTCCACGTGCGCCAAGCTGGCGCCGGTCGGCCTGCTGTGGAGCCTGGCGTCCTGGCTGCGCGGCACCGGCCTGACGTCGTCGCCGGCGGTCGCGGGCCTGTGGGCGGGAGCCTTCCTCCTGGTGGTGGTGACGGTCAACGAGATCGCCAACCGCTACCTGGTGGCGTGGAACCCGGAGCGGGTCCTCGAGGGGCTCACCGGGCTCTACCGGGCGCTCCTCGTGGGTCTCGGCCCGCTGCTCCCCGTGGCCGTGCTGCTGCTCCCCGGCGAGGACGCCCGCGTCCGGACCGAGGAGGACGAAGAGGAGGCCACCGAGGACGAGATCGAGGCGTTCATCGACGTGGGCACCCGCGAGGGGATCCTCGAGCCCGGCGAGGGGGAAATGGTGTGGGGGATCGTCGACTTCGGGGACACCCCGGTCAAGAGCGTCATGACCCCCCGGATCGACGTCCGGTGCGCCTCGGCGGACGCCGGGCTCGACGAGCTCGCGGCCCTGTTCGTCGAGTCGGGGCACTCCCGGATGCCCCTCTACGAGACATCGATCGACCACATCGTCGGCATCCTCCACATCCGCGACCTGCTCAAGGGCCTGCGCTCCGAGGAGCGCCCGACCCCCCGGTCCCTGGCCAACCCGCCGTTCTTCGTGCCGGAGACCAAGCCGCTGGGCCAGCTCCTCAAGGAGCTCCAGGCGCGGTTCCAGCAGATGGCGGTGGTGGTGGACGAGTACGGCGGCACGGCGGGCATCGTCACCGTGGAGGACCTGGTGGAGGAGATCGTCGGCGAGCTGGTGGATGAGCACGAGGAGGCGCACCCGGAGAACGAGCTGCTGGCCGACGGCGCCTGGCTCCTCGCCGGCTCCTCGGACGTGGACGTGCTGGAGGACCTGTTCGGGATCGACCTGGGGGAGGTGCCCTACGGGACGGTCGGCGGCATGGTGTTCAGCCTGCTGGGGGACGTGCCGGCGGTGGGGCAGACGGTCGAGGGGCACGGCCTGCGCTACACCGTCGAGGAGGTGGAGGAGCGCCGGGTGGCCCGCGTGCGGGTGGAGCCGGCCCTCACGGCCGGTGCCCTCGACGAGCCGGAGGAGACGGCGTGAGCGGCGCCGGGGAAGGGACGGCCCCGGCGCGCCTCGCGGCGAAGTTCGGCACCGTGGCCCTGGTGGGCCGGCCCAACGCGGGCAAGTCGACCCTGATGAACCGGCTGCTCCAGGAGAAGCTGGCCATCGTCTCCGACAAGCCCCAGACCACCCGGCACCGGCTGATGGGCATCCTCACCTCGGAGCGGGGTCAGATGGTGTTCTACGACACCCCGGGCGTCCACCGGCCGCTCCACCGCATGAACAAGCAGATGGTGCGCTACGCCGTCGAGGCCCTGGACGAGGCCGACGTGGTCTGCCTGCTGGTGGACGCCTCCCAGAGCTTCGGCTCCGGCGAGGCGTACATGCTCGACCTGCTGCGCCGCGCCCACGGGCCGAAGATCGCCCTGCTCAACAAGATCGACACGAT
>JASFUJ010000094.1:0-8433 GCA_050050355.1 Acidobacteriota bacterium | reverse complement strand
AGGCCGACGTGGTCTGCCTGCTGGTGGACGCCTCCCAGAGCTTCGGCTCCGGCGAGGCGTACATGCTCGACCTGCTGCGCCGCGCCCACGGGCCGAAGATCGCCCTGCTCAACAAGATCGACACGATATCGAAACCGAAGCTCCTGCCGGCGATCGAGCGCTACGCGGAGACCGGGCTGTTCGAGGAGATCGTGCCCATCTCGGCGCTCGCCGGCGACGGCACCGACCGGCTGCTGGAGCTCCTCTGGGACCTGCTGCCGGAGGGTCCGCCGCGCTTCGACCCGGAGCTCCTGACGCTCCACGCGGAGCGGTTCCTGGCGGCGGAGCGCATCCGGGAGAAGGTGCTGGAGCACACCCGCGCCGAGCTCCCGTTCGTGACCGCGGTGGTGATCGACGCCTGGGACGAGGTGGAGGGGCGGGGGCTGGTCCGGATCCATGCCTCGATCCTGGTGGAGAAGCAGAGCCAGAAGAAGATCCTCATCGGCCGGCGTGGCTCGATGATCAAGCGGATCGGCACCGCCGCCCGCAAGGACCTGGAGGAGTTCCTGGAGAGCAAGGTCTTCCTCGACCTCCGGGTGCGCCACGAGCCCGACTGGCGGGAGAAGCGGGACGTCCTGGCGGACATCGACCGGGGGCTCGACTCAGGGCTCGGACAGTAGCCAGTCCACCGCCGGCTCGCCCCCCGCTCCAGCCGGCCCGGCCGGTCCGGCGGCCGGCCCCTCCCACCGCTCCGCCCTCAGCCCGCCCACCTGCAGCCGCGCCACCGCCCGGCGGGTCCGCCAGGGGGTGAGCACCAGGACCGAGTCCTCCGCCACCTCCTCCACGACTCCCAGGGCCAGGCAGAAGCCCTCGCCGTCGAGCAGGCCGGCCACCACGCCCGGCTCCGGCTCGGCCCCGGGGGTCCAGGAGGTGTCGAGGATCCGGCGGCGGGCGAAGCGCACCGGGCGGGCGCCGGCCATGTGGGCCCGGAACCGGGACGCGGCCGCCTCGCGGCGCCGGCGCCGGCGGGAGCCGCGGTGGTCCGCCGGCCCGGCCTCCGGTTGCGCCGGGACCCGGAAGACCTGCACCCGGCTGCGCACCACGTCGAGGAACGGGCGGAGCTCGCCGTTGCGCTCCACGGCCACCACCTGGTTCACCCCGGCCGCGAGGGTCAAGTGGTGGAGCAGGTCCCAGCCGCCCTCGCCGGTCCCCACCGCGGGGGCGTCGACGATCACCACCTCCGCTCCCTCTCCGCGGGCCCGCTCGGCCAGCCGGGCGGTCCCCACGACCGTGGCCAGGGGCAGGTTGCGGGCCGAGGTCTCGCCGACGAACCACTGGGCGGCGGGGGCGCGCCAGGGGCCGGTCAGGGCGAGGCCCAGGCAGCCGGCGGGGCCGATGGAGGTCTGCCCCGGGTCGGCGTCCACCTGGCCCACGCGGCGCAGCCCGCGGCCGAGCTGCGCGGTCAGGAAGCCGGCCAGGGGGGTCTTGCCGGCGCCGGCGGTGCCGAGCACGAGCGCGGTCCCCCGCTCCAGGTAGGCGAGGACGTCCTCCCAGCCGGGCCGGGGCTTGGCTCTGCGCATCTCCAGCACGGGGCGAACCTACCAGAACCCCTGTGCTACGCTCCATTTCCGTGCGAGTCGTCACCGTCAAGAGCCCCGAGCAGCAAGGCGAGTTGCTGCGGAAGTTCGTCCGCAAGGGGAGCCGTGCGAGCATCACGAAGCTCCTGGGGAAGGTGCGCTCCGAGGACGTGGCGGTCGCCTTCCGGGGGCTCACGCCGGCGGAGCGGGTGGAGGTCTTCCGCATGCTCGCGCTGGACTTTCCGGAGAGCGCGGCGGACGTCCTGGCGGAGCTGGACTCCCCGCTGCGGCTGTCGCTGCTGGAGCGGCTCGAGCCGAACGAGGTCGCCTCCCTCCTGGACCGGATGCCGGTCGACGACCAGGTGTTCGTGATCGAGTCGCTGCCCGAGGAGCTGCAACCGGCGGTCCTCGAGCTGATGGGCGTGGAGCACCTGTCGGACGTCCAGGGGCAGCTCACCTTCGAGGAGGACACGGCCGGCCGGATCATGACCCGGGAGTACTTCGCGCTCCCGGAGACCACCACGGTCCGGGAGGCGGTGGCGGCGATCCAGGAGCACCGGGAGCTGGAGCTGATCGTCTACCTGTACGTGCTCGACACCGAGGGCCGGCTGGTGGGGGTCATGTCGCTGCGCCAGCTCCTGCTGGCCCGGCCGAGCAAGACCCTCGGCGAGGTGATGACCCGGGACGTGATCACGGTCCACACGGACACGGACCAGGAGGAGGTGGCCCAGCTCGCCACCCGGTACGATCTGCTGGCCATCCCGGTGGTCGACTCCGACCAGGCCCTGATGGGCATCGTGACGTACGACGACATCGTGGACGTGGTGCGGGAGGAGGCCACCGAGGACTTCTACAAGCTGGCGGGCACGTCGGACGAGGAGATCGTCTACCAGGAGCGCTCGTTCAAGGTGGCGTGGATCCGGTTCCCCTGGCTGCTGGTCAACCTGGCCGGCGGGGTGCTGACCGGGCTGCTCCTGGAGCACTTCCAGGTGCGGCTGGAGGAGGCTCTCTTCCTGCTCACCTTCGTGCCGGTGATCATGGGCATGGGGGGCAACGTGGGGACCCAGACGTCGACCATCGCGGTGCGGGGGCTGGCGACCGGGCGCATCCGGCTGGGCGAGGGGAGCACGCGGCAGTTCCTGTGGCGCCAGCTCAAGGTGGGGGTGCTGCTGGGGATCGCCTGCGCGACGGTGGTGGCGGTGGCGGCGGCGGTGTTGCAGCAGAACCCGATGTACTCGGCGGTGGTGGGGTGCGCGATGATGATCGCGCTGGTGCTGGCGTCGCTCAACGGGGCGACGATCCCGATCCTGTTCGAGCGTCTGGGCGTGGACCCGGCCATCGCCTCCGGCCCGCTGGTGACCACGAGCAACGACATCACCGGCATCCTGATCTACTTCGGCCTGGCCTCGGCCCTGATCGAGCTGCTGGTGCGCTGAGTGGCTCCCCTCGGGAGCCCTCGGCCTCCTTACGGGCTCCCTCTCCCCCGTGGGGAGAGGGCCGGGGTGAGGGGATGAGCTCGCTGGCGGTCGGGTGGACGTCTTCGCCGGAAAGTTCGCCGGGAGCGGTCCGGGGGCTCGCGGCCTCCGGCACGGCTGCGCCTGGAAGCACTTTCGCCGGGAGGCTCCGCCTGCCGGCGCATCGCGGACGGACGGGCCTGCCCTGCCGACGAGCCTGCCAGGTCCGCGGGCGCCGACACCTCCGGCCGGGAGCCCCCGGACCGCTCCACGATCCACCGTCCGCTGCCGCATCCCGCCGGCCGGACCGTGGAAGCTCGGACGGAGGCCGGGGGTTCCGAGGGGAAGCCGGCGAACCGCCGGGGGAGGGGACCAGGGTGCGAGGAGGACTTCCGCCGGGGGGTGTAGTCTCGCCCCATGCGTACGTTCCAGGGCGACGCGCTGATTCTCGACGTCTTCGACCTCCACGAGAAGGACCGGATCGTGACGCTGCTCACCCGCGAGCGGGGGAAGAAGAAGGGGGTGGCCCGGGGGGCGCGGCGGAAGTACTCCCGGTTCGCGGGGCAGCTCCAGCCGCTGGCCAAGGTGCGGGTGCGGTGGTTCGAGAAGGAGGACCGGGACCTGGTGCGGATCGGGGAGGTGGAGCTGGAGCGGCCGGCGGACCGGTTGCAGCAGGACCTGGAGGGGATCCTCCTGGGCTCGTACCTGGCGGAGCACCTGACCGAGTTCGTGCAGGAGGACGAGCCGGGGGACCTGTGGTTCCGGCTGCTCGATTCGACCCTGGAAGCCCTGCTGCGGGGACTGGACCGGGACCTCGCGGCACGATATTTTGAGGCCTGGGTGCTGCGGCTCTCCGGGATCTTCCCGGCGCCCCGGGAGTGCCCGTTGTGCGAGCGGCCGTTTCTCGCAGAGACGGCCGACGAGGCGGAGAGAGCCGAGACGGCCGGCACGGCGGTGCTGCCGGCCCGCGAGGACTTTCTGGTGTGCGCCGAGTGCGCGCGCGGTGCGGGCGGCGCAGGCCCGGCGACCGGGCTGACCGTCGAGGCCGACGTGCTCCGCTTCCTCGAGCTGATCGGGCGGCGGCGGCTGGTGCGGCTGGCCCGCACGCCCCCGGATCGCGATACGCTGCGCCGGGCGGAGCGCCTGGCCGCGGAGGTGCGGCGGCGCTTCCTGGGGCGCGAGCTCCGGAGCTACGGCGTGATCCGGAGCCTGTCGCCGACGCTGACGGCGCCGCCGGACACGCCCGGCGACCCGCCCTGACGCGGAGACTCGACGGCACCCCGTTCGACGCCGGGCCGAGCCGGCGGGACCGGGCCGTCCGGCTCCCGCCGATGAGTACCGGACCTCCTTTCGACCACTGTCCGACGACCGCGAGACGACTTCATGCAGCAGAGCTTCCAGCAACTGATCCTCCGGCTGTCCGAGTACTGGGCCGCCCAGGGCTGCGTGCTCCAGCAGCCCTACGACGTGGAGATGGGCGCCGGCACGATGGCCCCGGACAGCTTCCTGCGGGTCCTCGGCCCCGAGCCCTGGCGGGTGGCCTACGTGCAGCCCTCCCGCCGGCCCGCCGACGGCCGCTACGGCGACAACCCCTTCCGCCTGGGCAAGCACTACCAGCTCCAGGTGGTCCTCAAGCCGTCCCCCGACGACGTCCAGGCCCTGTACGTGCGGAGCCTGGAGGCGATCGGGCTGGACCTGACGGTCCACGACCTGCGCTTCGAGGAGGACAACTGGGAGGCCCCCACCCTCGGCGCCGCCGGCGTCGGCTGGCAGGTGATGCTGGACGGCATGGAGATCACCCAGTTCACCTACTTCCAGCAGGCCGGCGGGCTGGAGCTGGACCCGATCAGCGTGGAGATCACCTACGGCCTGGAGCGGATCACCATGTTCCTCGGGCTGTCGCGGAGCGTCTACGACGTGGACTGGGTGCCCGGCGGGCCGCGCTACGGCCAGGTGCGCCACCAGGACGAGGTGGAGCAGTCCCGGTACTACTTCGAGCTGGCCGACGTGGCGTTCCTGCGCCAGCAGTTCGAGGGCCACGAGCGGGAGGCGGAGCGCTGCCTGGAGGCCGGCCTGGTGCTGCCCGCCTACGAGTGCGCCCTCAAGTGCTCCCACGCCTTCAACGTGCTGGACGCCCGGGGGGCGGTCTCGGTCACCGAGCGGGTGGCCCTGATCAAGCGGGTGCGGGACCTGGCGGTGGCCTGCGCCGGGGCCTACGTGGAGAGTCGCGAGCGACTCGGCTTCCCGCTGCTCGCGGACGCGGGCGCCGCCGGCGGCTCCGGTGCGGCGGAGGATCCGGAGGCCGCGGCCACGGCCGCCGGGGAAGGGGGTGGCCGATGAGCCCGGCGAGCGCGGTCGCGACCGGGGGCGAGTACCTGCTGGAGGTACGGACCGAGGAGATCCCGGCCCGCATGCTGGCCCCGGCCATCGAGCGGCTGGGCACCCGGGTGTTCGAGGAGCTGGTGGGCCGGGCGCTCGCCCCGCGGGAGGTGGAGACCGGCTTCACCCCGCGCCGCCTGGTGCTGATCCTCAAGGGCCTGCCCGCGGCCGAGCCGGACCGGGAGGAGGAGCAGGTGGGGCCGCCGGCCCGGATCGCCTACGACGACGAGGGCAGGCCCACCAAGGCGCTCGACGGCTTCGCCCGCCGGCTGGGCCTGGAGCCGGACGCCCTGGAGCGCAAGGAGACCGAGAAGGGCGAGTACGTGGTCGCCCGGCAGACGGTCCGCGGGCGGGCCACGCCGGAGGTGCTGGCCGAGCTCGTGCCGCGGATCCTCACCGACATCCCCTGGCCCAAGACCATGCGCTGGGGCGAGGGCCGGGGCCCGTGGGTGCGGCCGGTCCACGGCGTGGTCTCGCTGTTCGACGGCGCGGTGGTCCCCTTCGAGCTCTACGGGGTGCCCGCCGGCGACCGGAGCACCGGCCACCCGGTGCTCTCGCCCGAGGAGTTTCCGGTCACCGGCGCGGACGACCTGCGGAAGAAGCTCGCCGCCCGGTCGATCGAGATCGATCCGCGCAAGCGCTCGGAGGCCCTGTCCGCCGGCATGACCGAGCGGGCGGAGGCGGCCGGCGGCAGGCTGGTGGAGGACGACGACCTCCTGGCCCGGCTGGTGGCCATGTGCGAGATCCCGGGCATCATGGAGGGGGAGCTCGACGCCGGCTACCTGGAGCTCCCCCGGGAGGTGCTGATCACCAGCCTGAAGGACCACCAGAGCGCTCTGACCGTGGAGACCGCCGCGGGCGGCGACGGCGGCGGCGAGCTGCTGCCCCGGTTCCTGACCGTCATGGACCGGCCGGACGATCCGAAGGGCCGGGTGCGGGCCGGCAACGAGTGGGTCGTCGAGGCGCGGCTCGCGGACGCGCGGTTCTTCTACGCGGAGGACCGCAAGCGGCCGCTCGCCGAGCGCTTCGGCGAGCTGGAGCACCTGGCCTTCCACGAGGTGCTGGGGAGCTACGCCGAGAAGGCCGCCCGGCTGGAGGAGCTGGCCGGGTTCCTGTGCGACGCCTTCGGATGGGACGCCGAGCGGGAGACCGCGCGCCGCGCCGCGAGGCTCCTCAAGATCGACCTGGTGACCGAGATGGTCAAGGAGTTCACCTCGCTCCAGGGGGTGATCGGTGGGGTCTACACCCGGGAGGACGGCGAGCCGGAGGAGGTCTGGCAGGCGATCTACGACCAGTACCTGCCGGCGTCGACCGACGACCCGCTGCCCCGGGGCCGGGTCGGCGTGGTGACGGCCCTGGCGGATCGGTTCGACACCCTGGTCGGACTCTTCGGCCTGGGCCAGGTCCCGACCGGCAGCCGGGATCCGTTCGGATTGCGTCGTGCGGCCCAAGGGGCTGCACGGATCGCGCTCGAGGGGGAGCTTCGCCGGCTCGATCCCGAGGCGGTCATCCGCAAGGCGGTCGGTCTCTACGGTGACCGGCTGGAGAGGTCTGCGGACGAGATCCTGGAGGACTTCCGCCCGTTCTGGGATGATCGGCTCCGCTACCTGCTGGGGCTCCGGGGCTACGCATACGACGAGATCGAGGCCGGACTGGCCGCCGAGGGCGTGCAAGACCTCCCGGACCTGGCCGCCCGGGTCGAAGCCCTGCACCGAGTGCGTGATGAGTCGGCCTTCCTCTCCGTGGTTCTCGCGGCCAAGCGCATCGCCAACATTCTCCGGTCCGCGCGGCAAGACGAGATCCCCGAGGCACCGGACCATGGGCGCTATGACGATTCAGCCCCCGAGGAGCGGCTCGAGGCCGCCGAGGCGAATCTGTATCGGGAGACCCAGGAGCTCGAGGGCTATCTCGTGGAGGCCGCGGCGACCGGGGACTACGAACGGGCCCTCCGCCGGATCGGAGAGCTCGCGGACGTCCTCGAGACGTTCTTCGAAGACGTGCTCGTCATGCATGATGATCCTCGCCTGCGCGCCGAGCGCTTGGCGCTGCTCCGCTGGGCCGGTACGGTGGTCTCCGGCATCGCGCGCCTTACCGAGGTCGTGGTCGACAAGGAGGAGCACCGCCGGCGCCATGGGGACTTCTCATGATCTGTTCATTCTTCCGATGAGCTGTACCTGAGACGATTCGAGTTGTACGTTTTCCGCATGGAACGGCACGGACCGACCCTCCGCCCGCGCCGTTCCGTGCGCCGTTGCCGGGCGGGGCTCGTCCCCGTCCGCACCACTGCACCCGACATTCTGGAAGGAACGACCACGCCATGAGCCGCAAGTACGTCTACGCGTTCGGAGGGGGGACCGCCGACGGCGTCGCGTCCCAGAAACCGCTGCTCGGCGGCAAGGGGGCGGGCCTCGCCGAGATGGCCCGCCTGGACATTCCGGTACCGCCCGGCTTCACCATCACCACCGAGGCCTGCATCCACTACCAGCGCCACGGCGGCGCCTATCCGGACGGGATGCGCGGCCAGGTGGAGCGGGCCCTCGCCCGGGTCGAGGAGCTCCAGGGCCGGCGCTTCGGCGACCCGGAGGACCCGCTCCTGGTCTCGGTGCGCTCCGGCGCGGCGGTCTCCATGCCCGGCATGATGGACACGGTCCTCAACCTGGGCCTGAGCCGGGAGACGTTGGACGCGCGCATCGCGGCGGGGGAGGACGAGCGCTTCGTCCGCGACGCCTACCGCCGGCTGCTCACCATGTACGGGGACGTGGTGCTCGGCGTGCCCCACCGGGAGTTCGAGGAGATCCTCGAGCGCACCCGGGAGGAGGAGGGCGTGGAGACCGACCCGGAGCTGTCGCCGGAGGCCCTCGCCCGGGTCGCCGAGGCGTACGAGCGCCTGATCGAGGAGCGCACGGGGGCGCCCTTTCCCCAGGACCCGCAGGATCAGCTCTGGGGCGGCATCGACGCGGTGTTCGACTCCTGGGACAACAAGCGCGCCCGGAGCTACCGGCGGCTCCACGGCCTGCCGGACGACATGGGCACGGCGGTCAACG